>AQSL01000001.1 GCA_000403035.1 Candidatus Latescibacter anaerobius SCGC AAA252-E07
ACTATCGATTTAACAGAACTAATATATTGTAGTTATTTAAGTTATTAAATAATATTATGGAAGGAACAAATATAGGGAAGGGGGAATAATCCTACATAAAAGTAGCTTTATTATTGTAATCCTACATTATTGTATAATATCTTTTCGGATGAATCCCGTACTTTTGTATTCTTAGCCCCATTATCCTCTCGGATATTCCGAGAGCTCTTGCGGCCTTGCTCATGTTGCCCCGAGATGATTTTAAAGCATCGAGAATAAACTCTTTTTCAATTTTATCCAGTGTGGTCTGTAAATTGCCTTTGAATTTTGTTCCGCTTGACTCTGCTGTCTGAAGGGTTGGCGGAAGATGGTGGCCGTGGATTACATTATCATTGCTCACGAGTACTGCTCTTTCAATACAGTTTTCCAGTTCTCTCACATTTCCGGGCCAGTGATAACTCATGAGCATGTCAATGGCAAGCGTTGAAATCCGGGAAATATCCTTATAATTAGCTTTGCTGTATTTTTCTACAAAGAAATCGGCAAGCAGAGGTATATCGGTTGGCCGCTCACGGAGTGGAGGCATATATATTGGAAAAACATTAAGCCGGTAATAAAGGTCCTGCCTGAATTCCCCCTCATCAATCAGTTCTTCGATTTTCTTATGGGTGGCGGCCAGGATTCGCACATCGGACTTGATGGTTTTTGTGCCCCCTAACCGTTCGAATTCTCTTTCCTGTAAAAACCGCAAGAGTTTTACCTGTGTGGAAAGCGATAAATCTCCGATTTCATCGAGTAAGAGCGTACCTCCGTCAGCAAGTTCAAATCGTCCCTTCCGCAGGGCGGTTGCGCCGGTGAATGCACCTTTTTCATGACCGAACAGTTCGCTTTCGATAAGATTTTCGGGCAGTGCAGCGCAGTTGACTTTAATAAAAGGCCTGGATGCCCTTGGACTGTTGTAATGTATCGCATGAGCGACAAGTTCTTTTCCTGTTCCGCTCTCGCCGTATATAAGCACAGTCGCTGTGCTTGCACTGACTACGGCAATCTGTTCATATACAACCTGCATGACTTTCGAGTTGCCTAAAATATTTGATGGATGAAAGCGGTGTTTTAATTCTTCTTTGAGAATTGTATTCTCCTCAACGAGACGTTTACGTTCTTCCTGCATGGACAAACGGAGATGAACCGCCTGGGTTATCATCGAGGCAATAATAGAAAGGATACGCACATCTTCTTTCAGTAATTTTGATTCATCGAACAAGCGGTCGGCGCTTAAGGTTCCTATAACCTCGTTTTCCATTAATATGGGGACGCAGATAAATGAGATATCTTCCTTTTTCAGTCCTTTACGGGCGCCTGTTCGATCGAGAAACAGCGGCTCCTCGGAAATTTGCGGCACTACTGCAGGCCTGCCGGTTTTTACAACTTTTCCAATGACACCCTCACCGAACTTGTATTTTCCACGCTCAAACTGTTTGTTCGTGAGCCCGTGCGCCATTTCAATGGCGATTTCGCCTGTATCACGGTCGAGAAGAGTGAGTGTTCCTCGCATCATACCTGTGTATCTGGAAATAGATTTTAGAATTGGCCCAGGTGTATCTCTCAGATCCATACTTCTATCGAGAATCTGGCTGATTTCAAAAAGCAGGGAAAGCTCGTTAAATTCCCCCGTAATCTGTGAAATTTTAGTTTTTTTCCCCATAATTTCTTCCGAAATGTAAGATTGCAATTATTATTCTACAAAAATGTAGGAAATATTATGAGTTTTGTCAACAGATTTCGATTACTTCTTTATCCGGAGATTGAAAAGTGTGGTTTTTTTATTTACACAAAAAAATATATGAATGCCATTTTTGTGGAAAAATTAAAATTTTTTTAAGTATAAATCTTATTTTATTATTGTAATTTACTAACTATATTCTAAATATCGTAAAGATAATTATATTTGGTATATAGTAACGGGTTTCAGTCATTTCAACGGAATGATTCATGTAAAGAAAGGAAAATTAGAATGAAAAAAGCATGTGGTATTGCGGTCGCAGTGTTTCTCATGGTAGCAACATTCATTTTTGCCCAGCAGAGAAGATTCATTCCTTCGTACGAGGAAGAAGCAGAATATGTTAACGAGCATCCCGAAAAAGTTATGAGTGTCTATCCCTATGTTAACACATGGAAAAATTCCAATGTTCATATCGGTCATGGCGGTTTTACCGAGCAGGCAATTTTTACAAGGGGTGATCCTCAAAATCCGTCCCGTAAGGGTGCTGTACTGAAGTATATAAAGGCCTACAATCATGGTTTTCTCCATGGTAATGAAAGCACGGAGCGGACAAAACATGATAAAGAACAGGTGATTTTTTACATTATGAATGGGTTTGGACGTGTGGAAGCGGGCGGTAAAAGCGCCGGGATTAAGGAAGGATCGGGAGTATTTGTACCTGCAGGTATTGAGTACAGTTTCACGAATACAACCAGTGTTGCGCTCGAGGTTATTATTATTGTTGAAGAAATACCACCGGGTTTCAAACCGAAAAAAGAAATGCTCGTGAAAAGTTACTATGATCCTGCGCCGGGATTCTGGGGTAACTATATAACGCATAGTCTTTTCAGCAGGAATGACGGTTTGTCTGAACCGATGGGCATTTCAGTTATAACCATGAATACATTTGCAAGCGGAGTGTCTCACTATCATCTCGAGGGATGCGAGGAAATATGGTTAAAGTTAAAGGGCGAGGATAACCTCTGTTTGCTGGGGAAAACACTTATCAAGCAAAAGATCGGCGAAGCTTTCCTTGCGCCGCAGTTAGTGCCTCATAGCGTTATCAATCATACCGAAACACCTATGGCCTGGCTTTATATGGGAAATCGTCGCGATAGAGAATGATGAATAAAATATGTATGATTCGAGATAAACATTCAAAATGGAGGCAGAAATGAGACTTTGCTGGAATGACTGGTTTGGCGGGCCATTACGAAACATTAAACCTGAGGATTTGAAGTTGCTTTATGATATGGGATGGCGTGTTGTCGGTATCAATTCAGGGCAGGTGGATGCCAGCGATGCCGATATTGATTATGCAAAAAATGTGCTTGCGGATGCGGGACTGATGCCGGGACCTTACGGTGGCGGCAGGGTTACCTTTCACCCTGACCCGGCAGTCTCCAGGGAATATAAAAAAGGTATTGCACAGGCATTGAGAGTGGCCGGGAAGCTCGGTTGTACCGGGTTACGTTATTCGATTGGAAGTATGCATCCCAGGGATATATGGAGTCATCATCCTGAAAATTATACCCAGAAGGCGCTCGATCTTCTTATTGAAAGTACGAAGGAACTTGTTCCGGTTGCCGAGGATGCCCGCTGTATGCTGTGTCCGGAAACGAATTCATGGACGATTGTCAATAGCATAGAACGTATGAAAGAGTATGTTGACCGGCTCGATTCACCGTTCGCAAAAATTATTTTTGACCCGGTCAATCACATGAATCCTCAGCGAGTCTGGGAATCCGGAAGGTATATAAAATGCGCGGTAGCTTACCTGGGAGATAGAATAGGAGAACTGCATGTGAAAGATGTCCGGGTCATGGACAATTACATGATACACATAGAGGAAGCTCAGATGGGGAAAGGCCTTCTCGACCAGGAAGCTTTTATAAGGGCTTCAAACCAGCTTGAACCGTGGAAGACATTCTCTCTTGAGCATATAGGCGACAGGAATCTTGTTAAACCGGCATATGACCATATCCAGGGCATCGCCGACCGTATCGGACACAAGTGGACTGACCCTCAATGCACCCGTGAGAGGTGGGAAAAGGGTCTTTGTAAATAATGATGAAGGATACCTGAAGAATTCCAAAACTCTAAAGGCAAACAGGAATGCAGGGAATCTATTGACAGGTTTCAAACATGTTTGAAACCTTGGAAGGGGAATACATGAGATTATGCTGGAATCAAGGTTTCAGGGGGCCTCTTCGGGATATGAAAGCGGAAGAAGCGAAGGCATATTATGACATCGGATTCCGTGTTGTGGGTTTTCAAAGCGGAGATGTCGATGCCACCGATGCCGATGTAGATCGTGCGAAAAAGATATGTGAGGATAACGGTCTTATGCCGGGACCTTATTGGATCAGCGGATCCAATTTTCACCAGGATCCGGCACAATGCAAAGAACTTCAAAAAAAAGTTATAAAGGCATTGAGAATAGCGAGTAAGATTGGCTGCACGAGTCTCCGGTTTTCTGTCGGAAGTATGCATCCCGATAATGTCTGGGGGCATCATCCCGAGAATCACACGCAGAAAGCACTCGATATCCTTATCGAGAGAACAATGAGCGTTGTGCCGGTAGCAGAAGATGAGCATTGTATGATCTGTCCGGAGACCAATCAGTGGACTATTGTCGGCACCATCGAGCGCATGAAGGAATATGTCGACCGGCTCGATTCACCCTATGCCAGGATCGTTTTTGACCCGGTGAATTATTTGACGCCGGAACGCATCTATCAATCCGGGAGATTTGTCAGATGTACGATAGCATATCTCGGAGACAGAATCGGAGTATTGCACATAAAAGACGCCCACATAATGGATGGCATGGTTCATATCGGGGAAGTACCCATGGGTACGGGACTTTTCGATCACGAAGAACTTATCAAAGCTTCAGTCAATCTTGAGGGATGGAAAACATTCTCGATCGAGCACATAAGAGATATGAACCTTATAAAACAGGCACATGACCATATCCAGGGTGTTGCCGACCGTATCGGGCACAAGTGGACTGATCCGAAATGTACCCGTGAGAGGTGGGAAAAAGGGGAATGCAGATAAGGATGAAGAATGGGGGATGAAAGATGAAAAAAAGTATATGGAAGAAGTGTGAATTTCATTACAGTGAAGGGATGATAACAAATATTTGTCAGCGCTTTCTTAATCTCATCATTTTGATTACGGTCATTATTGGAATGGTGGGCTGTGCAGCTGAACATAATGAAGCATTTACCGTTACTGAAGAACGGCTGAGGACTTACATTGACACCATCACTGTGGTTAATACCCATGAGCACCAACAAATGCGTGAAGCGGAGAATTTCTATCATATAGCCGGCGGTAGCTATTTAGCCTGGGACCTCGAAGGACTTGATCAGGAACTGATTGAAGCGGGGAAACTCGATGAACAATGGGACAGATGCTCTCCATCGCTGAATTACAATCGCGGCACCAGCTTTTATGATCAACTGCGCCGTGGATTTCATATCCTGTATGATTTCGATGACCTCTATTTCACGAAAGAGAATATTCAGGTTCTTTCGGAAAAGATAGCCGAAAATTACAATGATTATGACAGGTGGTATCATGAGGCCTTTGAGAAAGCCGGATTTGAAATCATGTTCCTGGACCAGTGGTGGGATACCTTTAACACAGATATCGATACGCGGTATTTCGCCCTGGTTTTTCGTATTAATACCATTGTTATGGCAATATCCGGAAGGCCGGAGAATATCCACTATGCCTCGAAACAGTTTTACGAAATAGCTGAAGAAGCGGGATATGTCATACAAACGCTCGATGATTACCTTTCCTTTTCCGATTATTTGATACAACAGAATCTGGATAACCATGCGGTAGCCCTGAAAAATTCTCTCGCCTATGCGCGTACCCTCGAATACGAATATATACCGTATGAAACGGCAAAGCTCTTTTTTGCTATTGCCCCCGAAAAGCGTTCGGAAGAACAGAAAAAAGCTCTCGAGGATTTCATGTTCCACTGGATAATAGAAAAATCCATTGAAATCGACCTGCCTGTCCAGATTCATACCGGCTATGGTCCCGATGTCCTTGAAGACAGCAGGCCGACAAAACTGAATAACCTTTTCATTCGATATCCGGATGCGAAGTTTATTCTGTTTCATGGCGGTTATCCCTGGATTGGTGAATATGTGGCGCTTGCAAAAAGATTTAAGAATGTCTGTCTTGACCTCGTGTGGCTGCCCCAGATATCACGGGAAGCTGCGGTTCGGGGCATTGATGAAATGCTCGATTGTGTGCCCTACCATAAAATTTTCTGGGGAGGAGACTGTCATTTTATCGAGGAATCGGCAGGTTCGCTTGATATTGGTAGAGATGTAATTACGCATGTTCTTGCCAGGCGGGTGAAGAGAGGATTAATGACTGAGGATGTAGCTCGTGATTGTGCAGTACACATTTTCCGTGAGAACGCCATACGGGTATTTCGGCTTCAAGAGAAGCTCGGAAGGGAATTCAAATGACCGATTTTCCCGAAGATAGATAATGATTTGCAGAACGTAAAAAAATTCATCATTACCTGAACGATTACCACTACACGTAATGAAGAGTATAGTTCATTTTAAAAGGGGATACCCATGCGACTGTGCTACAATGATTCGTTTTCCGGGCCGCTGAGAAACCTGAAGCCGGAAGATGCAAGATGGTTTTATGACCTGGGATTCAGGGTTTGCGGTGTCAACAGTGGTGATGTAAAAGCTACAGATGCCGAAATAGACCGTGCGAGGAACATCATTCTGGATGCCGGTCTCATGCCCGGACCTTTTGGCGCCGGCAGGACAACCTTTCATCCTGATCCGGCCGTATGCAAGGAGATGAAGAAAGGTGTTGCGAATGCCCTGAGAATCGCCGGGAAGCTCGGCTGTCCTACCATACGTATTTCCGGGGGCAGCATGAATGAAAAAAACAGGTGGATGCACCACCCGGAAAATCATACGCAGAAAGCAATGGACCTGTTTGTAGAAAACACCGGGGAGCTTGTTTCCATTGCGGAGGATACGGGAGTAGCCATCTGCCCCGAGACAACGAAGTTTACCATTATTGATAGTATCGAGCGCATGAAAGAATTTGTTGACCGCCTTGATTCTCCTTATGTAAAGATTGTTTTTGACCCGGTCAATCACATGACCTCGGACCGTATTTATGAATCCGGAACATGGATGACATCCGCCATCGCCACACTCGGAGACAGGATCGGTGTCATCCATGTCAAGGATGTAAAGGTTGATTCTGAAAAGGTGCTGGTGACCCATATTGATGAAACGCCGATGGGAACCGGAGTCCTCGATCACGAGGCGCTTATCAGGGCAACCACCATGCTCGAACCCTGGAAAACATTCTCGTTGGAACATATCAGCTCGAGGGATCTCATAAAACCTGCCTATGATTACATCCGGGGCGTTGCTGACCGTATCGGGTATACATGGTCAGACCCGAAGTGCACCCGTGAGAGGTGGGAAAAAGGGGAATGTGGGTAAGGGAGAAGGCGGAAGCATGAATAAGGAAGGCAGAAGGCAGAAGGCAGAAGGCAGAAGGGAGAAGGGAGAAGGCATAAGGCAGAAGGCAGAAGGCAGAAGGGAGAAGCATGAATAAGGAAGGGAGAAGGGAGAATAAAGGGATATACCCCTTGTTCAAGGTGTAAACCACCAAAGTGAAAGCGAATGGGTTCACTGACACAAAGAAGCCGGTGTTGGTGGAATAATATCACTTGACCAGACATTTATTGAGGATTTAATGGTTTGTTTATCGTTTAACGGCGGCATTATTACCCGAGCCACATCCGGATAAAAAACGATGAGCTCTTGGATTTTTGATAACGGTATTCAGCAAACAGTTTACCCACAATGAATACATCATAGTCAATATTTGCCTTGAAATAATCATCTAATCCGTTGCCTGGCACGGCAGCGTTCTCAGCACAATACAGAAAAATTACTAAAACATATTTATCCGATATACCCCATATTAAAATCATGAAGACTAACTACCCCGAATAGTTCTGCTGTCAAGTTCATATTATTACAATCAAACACTTTGGAAAAATCTTTTCTCTTTAAGAAGTTGAAAATTTGATGAGAATTCTCATTGATCACACTGAAAATCGCTAACAAAAGACACCTGTCCGTTGAATCATGTTAATGAGAGATGTCACCAAAGATACTAATTACCGGGTCAATTCTGAGGGACAGTTTTGGTAGAATGATTAAATTTTGAAAAATAACTTTCGCCTGTACAGCCAGAAGCACACGAGCCACAACGCAAGCATACGTAATAAATGCGTAGCAGGAGATACCCATGCACCGATATACGGCGCCAGCGGGGCAACAAAAATTTCACCCGTTTCCAAGAGCCACAAACGAAACAGCATGTTCAGTATATAAACAAAAATTGAGTTTGCGCCGAAAACGATAAACGGGAAGCTCCACCTTACCTGGTTCCTCACATCAATGAGCCAGTAAAAGCCGAGTAACAGCAATGTATCGAGGCCGCAGGTGAAAAGCGTGTATGAGGGTGTAAACATTCGTTTGATAATCGGGACGACAGGATTCAATGCAAGTCCGCAAAAAACTCCGGCGATACCGAGAAGTGCAAGGATTTTCATGAACTGTTGATGAGATGAGCGTTTGAGGAGGAGTTTGCCGATTATGCTTCCGTAAACAACCACAGCAGTCGATGTTATGAGCGTATAGAGGTACCCCCATCGTGTTGCGCTTCCGGTTATTATATCGTCAAGATAGTATACTAAATTCTTAAAGATTACATAGCTGTTTCGCCCTGCTTCGGGAACAGGTATAATGAAGATAAAAAACCAGCAGATAAAGAGAAGTGCGGCAAAAACACCACATTGAACTTTAATACTTTTATTAATGAACATATAAGCGCAGAAATTGGAAACCGCCATAACCTGGAGAACCCCTGCGCCGAAATATGGCTTGCGTGCTTCGATCCAGCTCAGGAGAAATCCTATAGAAAACAGTATGACAGACCGTTTGACCGCATGCCTGAGCCTTGTTTGATCATTCTCCCCTTGCTCACTTCTTCTCGCGTCAGAGAGCGCCATTGCAACACCGATGATAAAAAGAAATGTAGGAAGAATCACATCCTCAAAATGAAATCCTTGCCACGAAGCATGTGTAAGCTGACTGTATATCAGTCCGGTAACAGGGTAATGCGACAACTCCTTTAGTCCAAATGTTCCCAGAAGCATCGAGAACATGATAAATCCCCGGAACATATCTACAGACACGACTCTTTTTTTGAGGTTTGGCGAAGAAAATGTGCTGTGCAACATAAGTTGCCTCATAAGTTGTTTTTAAACTGGTGATTCTGCAATTTTTTAGTTTAGTACTTATGGCCACATTCTTATTGCTTTTTTCCGGCTCCTTTTATAATCTCCCATATCCAAATTATATTTGATGCTGAATTTGGCGGTATCATTTTCGTTAATAACAAATTTATTTTCTGTATAGTGTGCTGAAGAATCAGAAAGTAATTTCCACCTCCATTCTTTTAACGAACCTTTTTTTGGATTATCCCCCCATGGTTCTTTAAAATCATTGCCGTTATATACGATTAAAAGGTCAATGTTTTCACGCTTGAAATCAAGATTATTCTTTAGGCTTTTAATAATATGCTCATTCGCGAATACGAGAAAATCCCAATCTGAATTTTTGTTTGCATAGTTATTTGCACGAGAACCAATAAGCCAAATAGAATTAATTTCAGGATAAGAAGTAGTAAGTTTATTGATGTATGTTTTAATTTTTGGTTCCATAATGGATTGTGTATATCATTAGCAACCCGAATAACAAGGTTGTTGTATGGTTTTTCGAAAGTCCTCTACGGAACATATTGTAGACTTCTTTTATACTTCACAATTCACACTTTTTTGCCTTCTGCCTTCTGCCTTTTGCCTTCTGCCTTCTATCTTCTCCCTTATGCCTTATGCCTTCTCCCTTCTGCCTTCTGCCTTCTACCTTCTGCCTTCTGCCTTCTGCCTTCTCCCTTCTCCCTTCTCCCTTCTGCCTTCTCCCTTCTCCCTTCTGCCTTCTGCCTTCTGCCTTCTCCCTT
>AQSL01000002.1 GCA_000403035.1 Candidatus Latescibacter anaerobius SCGC AAA252-E07
GATTGTTCGGAGCTTCTGTTTTACGGTACGGATTATCATTCGCATCTGGGCACCGAGTATGGCGGACTGGCAGTGCTGGGGGATGAGTTCGAACGTCAGATACATGCTCTCAACCAGAGCCAGTTTAAATCAAAATTTTTTGAAGATTACCATAAAATGAAAGGCAACAAGGGGATTGGAGTGATAAGCACCAGCGAGGAACAGCCGATATATCTCAACTCGAAATTCGGTCCCTTCTGCATTGTTACCAACGGAATCATCGAGAACACGGAGGAACTTGCTGCAAAACTGTTACAAAAAGGAGCCTCCTTCAGCGAGGTGAGTCAAGGGCTCGTGAATATGACTGAACTTGTCGCCAAGATGATAACGTTTGGTGACAATATAATCGACGGGATCGAGCAGATGTTCGATGCCATCAGAGGCTCCTGTTCGCTCTTACTCCTGAACAGAGAAGGGATATATACTGCACGTGACAGGTACGGATATTCACCTATTGTCATAGGGCGCGGTGAAGAAGCGTATGCCATTACATCCGAATCAAGCGCTTTCCCGAACAGTAATATACAAATCATGAAATATCTCGAACCCGGGGAAATATGCCTCATCACCGAGGATGGTGTCATTGAAAAGAGTCCCGGGAGGAGTGTTAATCAAATCTGCGCATTCCTCTGGATATATACCGGTTTCCCTGCCTCAAGCTATGAAAATATAAACGTTGAAAAGGTTCGGGAAAGATGCGGTCAGTGTCTCGCAAGGTGCGACCGGGATATCGAGATAGATATGGTTTCCGGTGTTCCCGATTCCGGTATCGGGCATGCACTCGGATATGCCATGGAATCAAAAAAACCGTACCGGCGACCCCTGGTTAAATATACTGCAGGATACGGGAGAAGCTATACACCGAAGACTCAGGAAACACGTGATCTGATAGCCAGAATGAAGCTTATTCCTATCCGTGAGGTCATCGAAGGCAACAAGATTTTACTCTGCGAAGATTCAATCGTACGAGGTACCCAGCTCAAAAATTATACCATACGAAAATTGTGGGACTCCGGCGCAAAAGAAGTGCACGTACGGCCTGCATGCCCACCCCTGATGTTCCCGTGCAAGTTTAACCTTTCCACACGGAGCACTCACGAACTCGCCGCCCGCAGGGCTATTCGCAGTCTCGAGGGGGACGATATAGATAATGTGGAGGAATACATAGACCACACTTCGGATAAATACCGCCGTATGGTAGAATGGATTGCCAACGACATTGAAGTCACCACTCTTCGCTATCAGACTGTGGATAATATGGTTTCAGCCATCGGATTGCCGAGAGAAAAACTCTGTCTTTACTGCTGGACCGGAGAAAGCATATAATAACGACAGTAAGAATTTCAGCGCTCTGTTTCTCAAAAGGAATAATGAAAGTCTGAGTGAGCGTCCGTCTCACGGTCCGTTTTTCCCGATGGGAGATATGTCCGGGACAGGGTAATGGGCAAAAACTCAGTCCGGATCATATCAATTTTTCAGGGTTGCCCTGAAAGCCGGGAAATCTTCGCCGGTCATATGTTTAATTGCTTCCGAAATTGCTATTTGTTCCTGATATGTTGCCAGGTCGTGCATTTTTTTGAACTGAGGAATTGCCTTTACGCATCGAATTTTTTCAAGACTCAGTATTGCCTCTACCCGGACATATTTGCTTTTGTCTTTCAGCGCCCATAGTAACATATCGCACCCGGCGGTTATGTCAGGGTATTCGTATCCAAGCGCCTGTACAGTTACATATCTCACACGTTCATCGGAATCATACAGCGTCGCTTTAAAATCTGCGGCCATAATTCCCGCCTCTTCGATTTCACGGTACATGTACAACGCCTGGACTGCCTCTACACGCACACTGTCCGATTCATCTTTCAGCATTTTTACAATATCCTTTACCGCAGGAGTATACTTGAGAAGCCCCAGCATTGTAACGGCTGTTCTGCGAACGCCTGCTACGGAGTCTTCGAGAGCTTTCATTAAATAGGGCGCTGCGGATGTATGCATCATGAGTCCGAGGGACTCGACAG
>AQSL01000003.1 GCA_000403035.1 Candidatus Latescibacter anaerobius SCGC AAA252-E07
GTTTGCGCTATCTCTTTGATGTTCTTACTATATGTTAGTTTGCCATTGGCAAAAACGCATGCTGTCATGTATCCGTACCCCGTTTACACTATTTCTTAACTCTCTCAATTTTGCCCATTATTTGTATCCCTCAAAAGCCCATAAACATTGCAAGAATCCCGACCAGAAAACCTATTATGAAATTAATCACTTTTATAATCACAAATCCTCGCGTTGAATGAGCAAGCATTGGCAGCATCCCATGACCATCCTGAACAATGGAACTGGCAAGAAGAATGCTTAGAGGGATAATTCCCTGCGCATAAAAAGTTACAAAAATCAGATGTGGACCTGATTCTGGAATTAATCCTACAAGGCAGGCAATTAGTAAAACAATCCACTTGCCTTCACGGATCGTGCTCTCAAGCTGCAAATGCTCTGTCAGCACATACATGACAATCAAAGCACCTAATGTCCATAAGAAAATCCGTGGGACATGTTCTTTCACCACGTGCTTCCATAAGTGTTCCTCGAGAAAATGGTCCGGCACTGTCGCGACAATAAAAAGCGCAATCACTGCTACTGTCAAAAATGTTATACGAATCCAGTTCCATGTGGATGTACCAACTTCACCTGAGAAAAGAGCCAGTATAAAAAGGATGAGTACGAACGCCAGGATTCCTCTTGACAGCGAGCATTCCTTCCACTGTCGTAAAATCATACCGCGAGGAAAACAGTTACAGCTTTCAATATCGTGTATTTCAAGCATTTTACAATATCGTGTCTTCATAATCGTAGATTTACTACTGATAATATCTGTCAGAAAACCTGCCAAAATACCAACTGCAAACAAAACGCCTGTTATAAGAAGTGCCTGTTGGGGGATCATTGCCAACATCACATATGCTTCATCGCCGCTCGTTGCAACCATCGCAGCCACAACCGCACCTATAGTGATCATCCCATGAGAAAACATGGTTACAACTACAAACGCGCCAAGGCAGCCTGGTATTACACCCAATAGAGACGCAAGAACATACTGTCCCCATGCTTTTTTTGCGAGCTTTTTCTGCCACTCGCCGCTCGTGAGTACATTCAAATACTCAATCAGCAGCATCATTGTAAATACAAAGCTGGTAATCATAAGGGCATGTTTGGTTATTCCAACCATTTCATCCATTACCCAATTAAAACGTTAACAACCATAAACACTGCTGCAACAAGAGTAGTATATGCAAAAATCTTTTTGAGGCTCTTCGGTGTTGTTTTCAATGAGAATTTGCCGCCCAAAAGCCCGCCAATTATTGCCAGTAGCGCAAAGGGTAACGCCCAACGAACGTTTAAATCACCACCGGCTGTATGCCCCAGAAAGCCCATCAGTGCTGTCGCTGCCACCATCGCTGATGATGTTCCCACGGCAATCCTCATAGGAACGCCGCATGCAAGTACCATTAAAGGTATCTTAAAAGAACCGCCTGAAATTCCAACCATTCCCGCTACAAAACCGGTACATGCGGTAATCGGAAGCGCAAGCCAGAGATTTACAACATATTCATGCTCTCCGAATTTTCGCCGCCAGAAACCAAATCGTTTGCTGGAGATGAGACTTATTTCCTTTGCGGGGTGCAGCATAAAGAATCCCGACAGTACAAGGAGTGCTGCAAAGACGAGCTTCATCATATTCCCCTGAAACTCATGGGCAAAATACCCACCCACAAGCGCCATCACATCGGTCGGTGGGTCAATCATCATCGCAAGTTTCCAGTCTATGTTTTTGCTTTTTTGAAAGACAAGGAGCGCAGCACCAGCGGTACAAAAAAGAATGAGTTGTGCCGTTGTGGCTGCCTGATGCATCGGTGATCCCGCAGCTAACATCACAGGTACATAGAAATTTCCTCCGCCCCTACCGGTCATAGCCATGAGCACGGCAATGCCAAATACAGCTATTAATGTGATTAAGTATTTAATCATTTAGGATCTGACGCCCCAAAGTTTGCTTTGTAAAAAATACATAATAACACTGTCATTTTTTATGTGAATGGATAATTGTTTATTAATACTTGCTGTTATGCTCATATGATTTTTTCGGCACCGCTATAGACTTCTTTAACCTTGATTGCAACCG
>AQSL01000004.1 GCA_000403035.1 Candidatus Latescibacter anaerobius SCGC AAA252-E07
ACCATGGTGTTTGCGCTTGTTCACTGGTCGTGCGATTTTTTGTGGTTGTATTTTCTTTCTGCTGTCGCATATAAAGGCGGGACAATTATCGGTATAAAGTTTCAGAAGATTGTTTTTGCGGTATGCGGAATATTCCTTCTGTTGTTCAGCGTGTTGTTCCTCTCCGATGCGGTGCGGTTATGGTTCGTGTGACATGGGATCACACGAATCGGATGACATTCAATCTCTGGATGTAACATGTGATTCTCCGGAATGATTCAGGATCGGTTATTCTTTTCCATATTTTTTATTGACGAATAGTGTATGATGAAGTGAATAATAAGAAGTTCCTCAAAATTATTGATTCCTTCACGATTTTACCTTACATTAAAGTCTTATCATACGTTGTAAGAGAGGAGCGCTTTTTTTGGCCACGAAAGTTTCAATAATCATTGCAGTCGGAGTTCCCGGGGCATATATAGAAGAATGTCTTGAACACTGTCTTCGCCTCGACTACCCGGATTTTGAAATCATCGTGCTTCCGGATGAGGACTGGACGCCGCCTGATCCTCACATACGTGTAATACCGACCGGGAAAGTAAGGCCTGCCGAGAAACGTGACCGTGGCGTACAGGAATCCTCAGGCGAAATCGTTGCCATAATTGATGATGATGCCTACCCTGAAAGCGACTGGCTCTCGAAGGCGATCCCGCATTTCGAGGATTCTTCGATCGCAGCGGTCGGCGGGCCGGGCATGACTCCCCCTCATGACAGTTTGCGAAAGAAGATTTCCGGCTGGATTTATGAGTCGCCGATGGTGAGCAGCAAGTATATTTACCGTTACGTACCCGGCCGCAAGCAGGATGTGGACGATTATCCTACTTCGAGTCTTATCATACGGAAAAGCGATTTTCTGAATGCCGGCGGATTTGACACCGGTTACTGGCCAGGCGAGGACACTATACTGTGCATGAAACTGACCCATGAGATGGGAAAACGTATCCTGTACGATCCCGAAGTCCGCGTCTATCATCACCGACGGGATGTTTACCGTCCGCACCTGCGCCAGATAAAAAGTTATGCGCTGCACCGCGGATTCTTCGCCCGTAAGTTTCCGGCGACATCTCTCAGGTTCAACTATTTTGTGCCGAGTATTTTTACCGTATGCGCACTTCTCGGCTGGACGACGTTATGGTTGAATGAGGAGCTTTTTAAACTGTGGGGAGCGGTTATGCTGCTCTATACTGCTCTTGCATTTATTTTCTCTCTCAGAACATGGAACCCGGGGGGCATTCTGGGTGTTTTGACAGGAACGTTTATAACACATATCGTATACGGTTTCTGGTTTATTGCAGGACTTCTTTCGTCGGAGATAAAGGACTCATGAAGATATTCGTAAGCTATCCGCCTCTCGAAGGCAAGGGAACCCCAATGCTGGGGCAGAACAGGCAGTTTCAGTGGTTTCACAATCCCTCGTTTATTTACCCCATGGTTACCGCTTCTGCAGCAACGCTCTTACAAGAAAAAGGCCATGAGGCAGTCTGGGATGATGGAATCGCCCGTCGATGGAAAGCCGAGCGATGGTGGGACAACCTCATTTCCGAACAACCTGACCTTGTTGCCATAGAGACAAAGACACCTGTGGTGCGCCAGCACTGGGCTATTACCGACCGTATAAAAAAGGAACTCCCGAAAACAACGGTGGTGCTTATGGGAGATCACATAACCGCTTTCCCCGGCGAAACGATGGAAAATTCCCGCTGCGATTATGCTCTGACCGGAGGGGACTTCGACTTCCTGCTTGCAAATATTGTCGACCATATCATCGAAGGAAAGAAGCTTGAACCGGGTATATGGTACCGTGATAAAGGCGATGTAAAAAACACCGGGCAGTTCAAACTCGACCACGACCTTAATTCTCTTCCCATGGTAGATCGCGAACTGACAGCATGGCGGCTGTACGGCGAACCCCTCTATAAACGTGAGCCGTTTACCTACACAATGGCAGGCCGCGACTGTCCCTGGGCGAAATGTACGTTCTGCTCATGGACGACGCTTTTTCCGAAGTTCAGAGTCTGTACGCCGGAACGGCTGCTCGATGAAATCGGCATGCTCATCGACCGCTACGGCGTACGTGAAATTT
>AQSL01000005.1 GCA_000403035.1 Candidatus Latescibacter anaerobius SCGC AAA252-E07
AATACTGTTTTTTACCGGCTGCACAAAAAGTACGGTAATGAGAGGTATTACCGGGGATACATTTTCTTATACTATTGCAAAAGATCCTGCAACCGGCTGGCATATCGTTCAACTTAATGCTGAAAATACGGAAGATTCAGGGAAAAATATTTCCGTTAAAATTACTCCGGAAGGCGGCTGTACTACATTTTCAATCATGGTGGGGAAACATGAACTGGTTCATGCACCGGATGAAATGGATCAATTTATCAAACGTACAACAGGTATACCGGTAATGTACCCAACTCCAAACAGGGTAAGAAACCAGACGTATACGTTTATGGGAAAAACGTATCGCATGACATTTCCGGGAGACGACAAGCCGAAAAGGTTACATGGTCTTGTCCGGGATGATACTGCCTGGAGATTCGATGATCCTGAGATTCGACAGGGTGATGTCGTTCTGAAAACATGGTACGTTTTCGATGAAACAAATCCCCGGTTTCCTGCTTACCCTTTTATCAACACGCTCAGTTTGGAATATGTCCTCATGAAGGATCGTATCCGCATAAACTATGAGGTGGAAAACCTTGACGACAAACCGCTCGGTTTCGGTTTCGGATTTCACCCCTTCTGGAACGTTATCGGGACAAGAGATGATGTCCGCATACAGGTTGGTGTGCCCTATCACATGGAAGCGGTCGATAAACTGCCAACCGGCAAACTCGAACCTGTCGAGGGCACACGGTGGAGTCTCGATGAACCGACACCCCTTTCACAGGTAAACCTGGATGATGTCTATTTCGGAGCCACTCCGAAAAGCATTGTACGGGTCATATACGAATCAATCGGTCTTGAAATCCGCCAGATTGCCACAAAAGATTTTGCCCATGTCGTTGTTTATACTCCCAATACAAATTTTCTCTGCATTGAAAACCAGACATGCTCAACCGATGCTCACAACCTGTATGACAGGGGATTCAAAAAGGAATCAAACCTGAGGATAGTCGAACCGGGTCGAAAAACAGGTGGACATGTGGATTATATTTTTTCATGGAAAGAATGAGGAATTATCAGGTGACGGTACTTAACCGAATAAGATTTTCAATGTGCAAACACAAAGAGAGAAAAGGTATACTATGAATAACATGCACATGAATCTCATAAGCATCCGGAGTCAACCTGACAATTTGATAATAACGACAGGATACTTTCGAAACCTACACTCGCATGACATCCGTAAATATAATAGTAAGAAAAAATTTACTGATGCTTATCATTGTTAATGATATCGGAGGAATATTCATGGACAGCAGACGTACTTTTCTGAAGAAGACTGCGACCGCGGGAATTACAAGTATAATTGCCTCGAAGACCGCTCCTGCCTACACCGCTGACATGAAGTTATTGAAGATAGGCCAGATCGGACTTGGCGGCCACAATTTCGCGCTTCAATTCAACCGTGATACCTATAAAGATATTATCAAATGCAAACCGTATGCATTCTGGGATGATGAACCCTCTATTGCCGAACGATTTGCTCAAAAGGGATTTGAAAAAGTCTGTACTACTCCTGAAGAACTTGTTAGAGAATCAGATGTTGTCTGCATAGAACACGGAGACTACCGAAGAAGTCTTGAACTTGCACGCCCCGCTCTCGAAGCGTGCAAACCCGTTTTTATCGACAGACCTTTTACCGCTTCAATAGAAAGCGCTGAAGAAATCGTCAGACTTGCACGGTCTTATGAGACACCGCTTATGAGTTGTTCTTCGCTGGAGCTTCAGCCGGAAATCCCTGATATACGGCTGTGGGTGAAAGGAAACGGGCCGGTGAGGAGTTATATGTGTTACTGTCCCGAACCTATGTTTCAATGGATGTTTCCCCATGTCATCAATTTCGCCCACGCCGCACTCGGGGGCGGAATAGAAAGCGCGTTTTTTTCAGGAGACTTCATCATCGAGATGGGCGATATCAAAAGCGACGGGAAAAAGTGGTACGATCCAACCCGGCAGCTTGGAAGTGCGGTGAGTTTATTGACCTACTCGTCTAAAAACGGCGAACCCCCGATGATCGGCATGAACCACATCGGGCCCGGCCCCGGTCCATACAATCTTTATATCTATGGTACGGAGGATTGCAGGGATTTTATTGTTGGCAAACATCTTGATGATCCCAAGATAT
>AQSL01000006.1 GCA_000403035.1 Candidatus Latescibacter anaerobius SCGC AAA252-E07
GGCGCGTGAAAATATTTTTTCACCGCCCTCTTAAAATAGTAATCTATACATTTGAACCGATTACATCGCATTTTCGCAATTATTGATATAATTACATAACAACATTCGTAACAATTCATATACTCAAGCCAATTACATATTTTTTCTTACTTTCGCCTGTTCAAACAGAATGTCAGGTGACCCGTGATAAGCGACCTCCCCCTTTTCAAGAATTGCCAAATCGTTACATTTACTCGTAATATCACTGTGGATGTGTGTCGATAAGATAATGATTTTAATTTTATCGCTGCGGTCTGCAAGGAGATTTCTGAAACGGAGCCGTTCTTCAGGGGAGAGACCGCTTGTGGGTTCATCCACTATAAGGATTGTGGGATTGCCGATTACAGCTTGTGCGATTTCGAGGTGTCGTTTCATAACTACTGAAATTTCATTAGCTCTACGGTTTCTGACTTCAAAAAGCCCGAGCGATCCAAGCAATTCATCAACTGCTTTTTTCCGGGTTCTGCTGTCACTTAATCCCGCCAGTCTTGCTGAATAATCGAGGAACTCCCCTGTTGTTAAATTTGTAAACATACTAAATCTCTGCGGAAGGTAACCTGTCATGGAACGGATAGATGCCCTGTTCTCTTGCAAATCCATATCATCAAACGTTACCATTCCTTTTGTTGGTTCCAATAGTGTTGCCAGAATACGTATCAGTGTGGTTTTTCCTGAAGCATTAGGGCCAAGAAGACCGAACATGCCGTTTTCAATGACAAGATTCACATTAGTAAGGGCGTGCGTTCCATCTTTGAATACTTTACTGATGTTTTTGATTGTGATTCTCATAATTTTTTCCATACGTTTATTGGATATTTTTTATTGAGATGAATGTACTATTATAAATATATAACGGCGTTTTCACCTGCATATATTATTCCTCATGATTTCATTCGATATTCCCCATATCAAAATCATTCAGGGTTATGTTTAAACTCAATTACTGAATTATATCTTCTTTTTTCGCATTATACAAGAATATTTTGGGCATATTTCAACTCAATTTGCGTGACAAGAAGGTACCCAGTTGCCCAGTTGATATTAGCATGGGGGTATTATATATATACGGATAATTGCTCATGTAAGAAGGGACGTTTGTAAAAATATTGTACTGAAAGACAAACGGAAGTATAATTAATTATATGTATAGTAATATAGAAGTAAATTAATCGTAGTTGATGTTTGATATTATTTCATATACAGCATTTTGCCCGTTACAGAAGCATACCCTGCTTCCACACGGTAGAAATAGATACCAGATGTCAGGTTTGAAGCATCGAATACTAACTCATGGACGCCCTGGTCTTTATTACCGATATCATACGCCGTTACCTGCTGACCCAGAGCGTTGTAGATTGAGATAGTGACCTTTCCGGACATTGAGAGTTCGTAGCGGATAGTCGTTTGAGGATTGAATGGGTTCGGGAAGCACATTGCTGTAACAAAATGCTCCGGTATTGAGGCATACTCTTCCAGTTCAGGATTGTCAGAATCACTAACAACGATTCTGAAGTGACGTTCAGTTAAACCCTTTCCTGAAATAAAGCTGAATGAGGCGGTGTTCTCATCAAACCAATGATCCAGATCAAGATCGTAGACTCTCACAAAATGCTCTTCGGGCAGATACTCTACATCTGAGAGTTGAATGGCAACTGTTTCCCGGGATATATTGGTTTTTACATCAAAATCCCATGATATGGTACTCTCCGGCGGCCTGAAATCGACAGTATAAGAATACGGGTACCGTTCCCAGTCATAGTGTGGGAAACTTACCGATACATACTTTCCGATTGGCGGCGGCTCAACATGATCGTATATATCCCATTCTGAATTGGCACTTTTATTAACACCAAGATGATTCCCTGTATCGCTTGCCTCACCGGCAAACGCTTTTATGGTAAGCATCCATTCAAATTGATTATTGATACCAGGTTTTTCAGCAATGGTTGGGGATGTAGGTTTAAGCCTGATCACAACATTCACATTCGTCAGGTTCTGTACAGCATAGCCTTTCCAGGGTTCGAGTATGATCGGAGGGTCAAGCGGATCAGACCAGTTTCCTTCATAAGAATATAACACACTGAGGTTGGCTCCTGAGGGATTCTCGATGTTATTCCAGGATATATCGAACATCCAGGGATTGGCAATGTCATTCCATCCGGGTTTAAGTTCG
>AQSL01000007.1 GCA_000403035.1 Candidatus Latescibacter anaerobius SCGC AAA252-E07
GTTGAGTTCAAGTTATCTGCAAATGATCGCTATTCAATACTCATCAACGTGCCATATGGATTTTATGAATTAAGGCAAATATTTGTAAATACAGTCTTATAGGTATTGTCAAAAATAACATGAAAAAATGAAAAATCCGTGGAAATGGCGTAACCATTGAAAAGTCATTGACTTTACAACAGTTACTTGGAAAAACATTGCACGTTTTACCACATTCCCACAGCTTCCACAACTATAGATATAATAATTTGTTTTTATATCACTTAAAGCCTCCCTCCGGGGAATTTAGGGGGCGCATGAAAAAAGGGAGAACATGTGACTTTTGCCATACCAATAAAAACAAATACTTAAGAATATAATTGTATAATACATTTGACAGAATGGTCTTATCCTGAAGGAGGATAGAATGAAATTTAAAAATGTAAAATTATTGTATCTGTCATTCATTTTTTTCATCGCCTCAATTATTTTTTCCGGGTGCGGCATGAAAGAACTTAACAGCAACTGGCGCGATCATGAAATCACTATCGACGGCATAGACAATGGCCTCGAATGGGAAGGAACACGATATTTTTTTGGCGAGGAAAAAGTCACAATCGGTCTGTTCAATGATAATAAAAACTTTTATATCCGTCTCTCCTCGCGTGACCAAAGACTTAAAGAACAAATGCTGAGGGCAGGCCTTACAATATGGTTTAATTCAGAAGGCGGGAAGGAAAAAACAGTCGGGATACACTTTCCCATTGGAATGCTGTCCGGTGGCACAGAAAAGATGCGTGTGAGAGAAAGGGCCCCCGTAAAAGAAGATCCGGATCGGTTCAATAAAATGCTTGAAGAGGCGCAAAAGGAAATTGAAATTTTCGGTCCCGGGAATAACGAGAGCTCTACCATGTTAACAGCCGATGCCAGGGAACTGGGAATTAATGGTAAGATTGACATTTCAAAAGGGAACCTTGTATATGAATTAAAAATCCCTCTCGACCGAAATAAGTCGCAACCCTATGGCATCGGAACCATTGCGACTGAAACGATAAGCATAGGATTCGAAACGGGAAAGATAGAGATGGAACAATTGAAGAGTGACCATCGCGGACAGAGTGGCGGCATGGGTGGAGACCGCGCCGATAGACCCGGAGGTATGGGCGGCATGGGTGGAGACCGCACCGGTAGACCCGGAGGTATGGGCGGCACAGGCGGCCGCGGCATGGGCGCAGGAATGCGGCAAATACCGGAATCTCTCGAACTGTGGTTGAAAACACGATTGGCTTCGGAGCCCGGAAGTTGATAGTGCCATAAAAACAAAAACTCGTAAACCGCTATTGTTAATTATATTAAGACAATTTGAAAATCTTTTTATATTATAAGATGGCGGTGAAAAAGTCTTTTCACGCGCCTTGTCATGAAATATATCGTTTTTTGCTGTAAAGGATTTGAAAATCAAAGCTTCGCGCTGACCCTTGACAGCATAGATCCTGCCCCTGACAGTTTTTCACCAGACTTCTAAGTGAAAAATGACAAGGGGGGGGCCGCCCGCTTAAAATCCTGTCATATATCCTACAGTGATTGAAGATTCTTCCAGTTCAGTATCATATGTATATTCGGTCAAAAATCGCACATTCGTCCTGAAAAGATAACTTACATGCGCCGTTATCGTTTCATAATCAAGGTCTGCAAAATCCGACATAACCTTATTATAGAGTAGAACGCCAAAAAGCTTTGACTTTTCCGGAAACGGATTCGCTATGAGCTCTCCGATGTATCCCTCGGTTATGACATCATCTTCATCACCGGTCTTGAATTCCGGGTTATCATCAACCCTTCTCACATACTGTACGTTCAGTTCAATGAACCCCGTTCCAACACTTATATCGGGACCGAACATGAAAAAATTATTTTTTTCCATCGAATCCGTATCGGTACCGTTGTAGGCAAACATGCCGAGATTGAAAATAGAAAATCCCTGTGAAACCTTGCCGAATACATTTTTATATTTATCACTGTCGAATAAACGGTCATTATCAGCTTCCTCCAGACCGTTACCATTGACCACCTCCAGAACAAAATCGGTGCCGGTTGGAAGGGAGTAGGAAAAAAACAGTCCACGATCGTACGTGAGGTTCGCTTTACTATCACCAACTTTTATCTTGTATATTTGATAATCTTCATATGTCAACCTGAGTTCACGTTTAAAAAGAGGATCCGAT
>AQSL01000008.1 GCA_000403035.1 Candidatus Latescibacter anaerobius SCGC AAA252-E07
GAACCTCCCTGGCCGGGATTTGGCGGAAATACCGGGATGTGGATGTCACCTCGAAAAGCAGGTGATCCTCCTTTTCCGAGATTTGATTCAACACCGCAAGCCTGGATGACAGAAGAGCAGGGAAGAGCAGTAAAAGACTTTGTCAAAAACGGCGGTGGTTTATACATCTACCATAACTCCACTCATATATCCTGTACCAATAAGGATTACCGTGATGTTATTGGTGCGATGTATACCGGACATCCCCCGCTCCGTCCATACAAAGTCCATATCGTTAACAGGGATCATCCCATTACACGAGGAGTTAATGATTTTATTGTCACAGATGGGCAGCATTACGTGCTCTATGACAAAGATCCCGAATATGTTTTTATGAGAAGTATAAATGAGGATGGCCTGGAATATACCGGTTCCCATGGAAATCAGGGTGTTTCGTGTGAATCAGGTTGGGCATATGATTATGGAAAAGGCAGGATATGTGTTACATTGCCGGGACACATGTTTGTTGCCATGTGGAATCCCGAGTATATCAAAATCCAGCAAAATGCCGTTAAGTGGCTTCTGAGAGAAATATAAGAGGGCAGTGAAAAGCCCTTTTTCATGCGCCCGTGAATGAAATATTCAGTTATAGTGCTGTCAAAAGCAGGAAAATCAGTGCATTAATAATAACTGTTCAGCAGCTTGTTACGGGATAATTCTATGTAAAATCCCTCATGGACAGAAAATCAACATTACCTGCTACCGTAATTATGAATCCTGAAAAAGGATCAATACTGCCGGAAGAACCTATTGTCCTATCGACCCGGTATACTATCTTCTGCGGCTTTGAGCATCATTTCCATATTCTCGTAAGGTGTGCCGTACGGGACATCGCAACCTGAACCGAGGATCATTCCGCCGCCGGAAGCTGCAGCTTTAATTACTTCAACCGATTTCTCGTAAACATCTTCAGGTGTGCCGTTCAGGAGTACTGCGGAAGGATCTACATTCCCCCGGATAGTCCCTTTTCCGGCAACTGTCTGTTTCACTTCAGCCATGTCATTTTGCCAGTCGATATCGAACATATCGGCGCCTGTCTCGAGCATATCAGGAAGAATACTTGTAATATCCCCGCATATATGGAGCAGAACCGGCCCGGCGCCATACTCTTTCAGGTCGGCAATCAGCTTCTGATGACGGGGGAGCATTTTTTTCCGGTAAAATGTCGGTGATGCAAAGTTAGGTGAACAGAGAGCTGCTCCAAGTAAAACCGAGTGAGCGCCCGCATCGACCAGCGCTTTTCCGTATTCGAACACGACATCAAGACAGAAATCCAGCAATTCCTCAACGAAATCAGGGCGGTCGATAATATCCATCATAAGTTCGTTCACCCCACGCACCTGGCTTGCACAGGTCATCGGGCACGCAGTATAGGGTTGTATGAAAGCCTCATCGCCGACTTCTTTCACGACTATTTCAGTGGCATGTACTTCAACTGGCAGCCGTCCATCTTTCAAAGGATTCGGTACTTTCAGGTTCTTTAATTTTTCGGGATCATCGAGTACAAATTTTTCGATATAGGGCGGCGAGTAATCCGGAAAACCCGCGATTCCACCCAGCGCCTCACCCTCAACAGCAACATCGCATCCGAGTTGAATGCCATCCCAACCAAACCGTTCATATGCGGCAAGAACGGCAGCCGCCATCTTTTCACCTGACCGGGAAAACTCTTTGATCGTCATCTTACCCTCGGTTGCACTGAAGTAGTGGTTTATCGGGAATACAGGTACACGATCAGGTTCTTTCATCCGGAGTGTCGTCATAATCCGTTCTTTACCATTCATTGTTTATCCTTTACGTAGAAAGTGAGTGTATGATTTCTGAAAGAATTCCTGACAATTCCGCTCAGGATTTGTTCTTTCAAAGGATTTATTTGTTTGAAAAATGACGTTTATTCCCCTAATACAAACCTGAAAGGCATAATGACCCAGCATGATACCGTCCTGTTATTGTACTTTGCAGGTGAAAATACAGTGGTTTTTGCAGCTTTTATTGCCGGTTTCCTGAATATTTCGAGGCCTTCGATTACCACAACTGAATCAACAATTCCGGTTTTATTGATCAGTACTTTGAGAGTCACCGTTCCCTGTAAACCGGCACGTTCTGCCATTTCAGGGTATTCGGGAACAACATTTTTCAATCTTTCCGGTAATTCCTCAACCTCATAAAATTCAAAAAATTCTTTTTCTTCCTCGGCGGCTCCATGATCAG
>AQSL01000009.1 GCA_000403035.1 Candidatus Latescibacter anaerobius SCGC AAA252-E07
ATGTTGTCTCTATATATGCTATGGTAAATAAATGTGCGTACACAAAACAGTGGGGAAACTGGACATTCTCACCGGGTATTAAATACCGTCTTTACAAGAAAGACCGGGTGGAATCGCTCAATCCACTCGACCATTATTCCCTGCGTATACCGGTCGTTTATTTTAAATACAAATTTTCTCCCAAAACCATAGCCACACTTGGTTTCCAGGGATTTAAAGGTTTTGAACTGTTATATAAGGATTATATCCAGAGCCACAATGATTATAAAAAGATAGATTATATACTCCAGATTGAAAACAGAACGAGGTATTTCGGGTTCGATATCTGGAGCGGTTTCGGATTTAAACTTGAGAAGATCAAGTTTGACGAAGCATACCGTAACTTCGAGGGATACAAAAACTCTTCATTTTTTGTAAGAATATGGTGCGGATATTAAACCTGATACCAGCGTAAAACGAACGAATGAAGAATACATGAAGAATACAGAGCACAAATGATATAAAAACGTACGTCTGAAATCATAAATAAGGATGGTGATTCAAATGGCAGAAAGACAAGTATCGAGGAGATTCAGAAGAGCTTCTGATGCTATTGATATAGGTAAGCTCGAACGAGAAACTCAAAAACTACTGTTCCTCGGACTTGTAGTGGCAGTTGCATTTCATGCAGCGATAGGTTCGTATTTTATGTTTAAAAGGACTGAGGTTAAGGTTGTGAAACCCCCGACAATGGAACTTGTTATCCGCCGTCCCAGGATGACCAAGCCTTTTGAATTTAAGAAAATACGTATCAAGCAGCGTGAATACAAGAAAAAAGAGATTGTCCAACGTAAACCGACTGCTGAAATTAAAACAAAATCTCTTCAGCAAAACCTTCTCGGTATGGTCTTATCGTATGATTTTGAAGCAAAAATGGATATTGATTCCGGTGTTGGTGTTTTCATACCCGAGAGTATTACTATTGAAATGACTGCAACAAGAGAACCCGAGAAACAGATTTCAATGAAAGAGGAAATGATCTCTCTTGATGACCTTGATACCGGTCAGTACAAGGCTATGGTTATCCAGGACCCGAATGATAAGCAGAGCGTGAAAGGATTTATATATATAGCAACGTTATGGGGGGCGCAGCTTGAACCAGCGTATAAACGTGCGGTTATTAATCTATCCGATGCCGTGAACCGTTATACAAATATCAGGTCGAAAGTAGACAAACATCTCTTCATTGATTCCCGGAAACTGTTTGAAACACCTTTTGTCTTTCTCTGTGTCGAAGAGATGTTTGAATTAACGAAAATTGAAGCGGAGAATTTCGGAGAATATTTGAGGAAAGGCGGTTTTGCCGTATTGGACAACGGCACTCCTCAAACAGAATTCGGCTCGGCTGAAGCCTCTTTACGACAAATGCTGAGAGATGCTCTGGGTCATGATGCGAAATTCCTGCCTATTCCCAATTCGCATCCGCTTTTCCATTGTTTCTTTGATTTTGATGACGGTCCGCCACAGGGTTCGGAAATCATGAAAGTAAATGTTACCACAATTGAAGAACCCCACGAGACACCTCATCGTACAACCATGTACAAACAGGTTCTTTACCTGGAGGGAATAACTCTTGAGGACAGGCTTATAGCAATATATTCTGATAAAGGTTATGCAGTTAAATGGGCCGACATAACAAACAATGAACCACAGCTCAAGATGGGAGTTAACATGGTGGTATTTGCCCTGACCCAGGAAGGCAGTATCGCCCAGCAGAGAATGGATTTCTTCTCGTCTGTCCAGTAATAGCAATTTTTGATGTTTATTATTGCTAACTTTCCCACAATATTTTGTAAGTCTTTTAAAATAAATTGCATAACTCACCCCCTCACCCTCTCTCTGCTTTAGAGAGGGGAACGAGAGGTGAGTTAGAAAATATGTGATTTGAAAAACCCATTTATAATTAATTTATGCATAATCCGGGTTAGTTTATCAAAGCAAATTCTATGTATCCCTCATTCGTAAAACACTCTTCGTAAATTGATTTGTAAATCATTTAAAAATAAACAAATAAAACAAAATGGAGAACACACAATGAGAGAATGCAGCATCGAAACTAATAAATCGAAATGCAACTGCACGTACGAACCTTGCAGCAGAAAGGGCATTTGCTGTGAATGTATATCATATCATAAACGTCTCGGAGAAATGCCTGCCTGTTATTTCCCCGATAATGTCGAGCGTATGTATGACAGATCGATAGAAAGTTTTATCCGGACCTATCAGAAAAGGGGCCGATTGTAATAAATGTTCGTCTCATCTTGATGACAAATATTTATTCAGCCAATTTAAGAGGG
>AQSL01000010.1 GCA_000403035.1 Candidatus Latescibacter anaerobius SCGC AAA252-E07
GCAAATTTATTAAAGAAATATTCAAATCATTTTATCAGTGTCATATTTTTAACAGCCACATGCTCCCCGTTTTTCAATCTCGATATATAAATTCCGGAAGACACAGTATTGCCATTATCATCTTTTCCATCCCATACAACTGAATGAGTTCCATGATGTAAATTATCTGCAAGCAATTCTCGCACTTTCTGGCCCATGATGTTGTAGATAATGAACGATGTGAAACCGGAAGAAGGAAGGGAAAATTCAATAGTTGTTGTGGGATTGAATGGATTTGGGAAAATACCAATAATTATGTACTCAGAAGGTGAAACAATAGTTTCAACATCGGTTTCTAATAATTCCAACACCGATACTCCACCATTTGTACCAAACCATAACCTGTTTTGCGAGTCAGAATTTATTGCCATAACCATATTACCACCCAGACCATTATCTGCTGTGTATGATGTCCAAGTATCGCCATCATATCGGGATACTCCATTATCTGTACCAAACCATAATGTACCATCCGGCATTTCATATATAGATCTGACATTATTATTAGCCAGCCCATCATCGGTAGTGTATTTTACCCATGTTTCGCCATTATAACAAAATACACCTTCCGTATAAGTTCCAATCCATACATAACCATCCTGCCCAACGGCTATTGAAAGTAAGATAGTATCAGGATATTCTTTGCCTGAAATGTATATCGTCCATGTTTCGCCATCAAATTTTAACACCTTATATGGTGTTTGACACCAAACAGAGCCATCAGGTGAAATAGCTATTGATTCCACTGATTTTATTTCATTATCTATGTCGGGTGTGAACACAGTCCAATTCTCATCATCAAAGCGGGACAAGCTTTCTCCGGTTGCGCACCAGACAGTGCTGTCAGGTGCTATTACAATTGACGGTACTTCATAATGTCCCAGACCTTGGCTTTCTGAATATAAAGTCCATATTTCACCATCAAATCGAGACACTCCGGATCCCATTACTCCAATCCAAAGAACATCATAATATCCTATGGCTATTGATAGAATTCTACTCTTCGTGAATGTTATCCATGTCTTACCATCAAAATGGGAAGCCCCGGAATGTGTTCCAAACCATATACCCCCGTTAGGTGAAATAGCAATTGAATTAACATAGTTACCCGCCAACACATCATCGGTTCTGAAAAATGTTTCTGTAATCCCATCATTACAAATCAGTCCACTTTCTGATACATACCACATAACACCATTTTGATCGAAAGTTACTGAAAACATCTTTAAATCTGAAATTAATGACCAACTTTTACCATCAAATTTTTTTGTTCCTGATCTTGTAGAACACCATATTACTCCATCCGGTCCAACAGCCATTAAAAATAATTCAAATTCGCCAATTAAATTCCATTTCTCTCCGTCAAACCATGATACCCCATCCGAAGTTCCACGCCAGAGTGTTCCATCTGGACCAACCTCTAATGAATACACTTTTAAAAGTGACGTATATCGTCTTGTCATTTTCTCACCGTCGAACCAAGAAACACCTGCTTTTGTTCCAAACCAGATTTTACCATCAGGTGCTATTGCTATTGAATATACATATTTTTGGGCCAAACCATCATCAGTGGTAAAGGAAGTCCACGTCTTACCATCGAATCGCGATACACCATACATTGTTCCAAACCACGCGACACAATTCGATTCTATTCCTATAGATACCACAAAATTATCTATCAAACCATCTTCAGTTGTGTATGTTGTCCATGTCTCACCATCAAATCTGGACACACCTCCACCTTCGGTACCAAACCACAAAACACCATCTGGCCCAATGGCTATTGAACGCACAACATTATGACAGAGACCTTGTACAGTAGTATATTTTGTATAAGTACTGTCAGATTTATCCCATCGCACTACACCGCCAGAAGTGGCACACCAGACATAGTCTCCATGTGCAACAATAGAATTTATTATATTTCCATTTGTGTAGCTCGTCCATATTTCACGCGCTTCAGACGGAGAAGTGAAATATAAAGACAGAAAAATAAGTAACCATATACTCATATTTATATGACCAACCTTAATTAAAAAAATTCTATTTGATTTCAAAATGTTCACTTTCCTATAAACATTCTGCCAAATAAACAAATCTTCAGTTTATGATAAACAACACATTAAAAAATGTCGAGAACAATTTCTCGTACATTATAACTTAACACATACGTACCGTCAATTGAAAACTGAGAATATTATTTTTGAATATACAGATTAATATTTTGGATGAATTTGTGCGGCTCTTCGAAAATTAACTCTTTTTCACATACCTTATCGGATCCTGAAATCCCGCCCGGG
>AQSL01000011.1 GCA_000403035.1 Candidatus Latescibacter anaerobius SCGC AAA252-E07
AGAAGTATTTCTCGGTTCCTTTATTATAAATAGTTGTAAGTTGTTGCAAATGCTATGTTAAATACGTTTTCGGTGATGAATTGACAACATGTAATTGGAACATGGGGGCAAATCTTCATCAATTATGTAAATTGAGCATTATCACATATTTTTCCGAAAGCCGGTATGGGGTTTTACCCGGGCCTCAGAAAAGATACGATTTTGTTTATAGAGTGTCGATTCTGGGACAGATATTTCCGGCATGTCTCAGAACGATTACCGAGGCATCGCGGCCTTTCATCTCAAATGCACTACTAAGCGCATCATGGGGAGTTTCCGCATACATGAAACCAACATGTTCAGCGTCTTCTTTCGAAATGCCGCTGCTTACCATGATTAACCGTCCCCTTTCAATAATTATACGGTGGATAGAGAGAAGGAAATGAGAAACTAAAGGGTTGATAATCCCTTTATCGTGCAATTCCAGGATGTTATTTTTATCTTTAAATCCGTAGCGAAGTACCTCAGGGATATTATGGCAGACTCCTCCCGGGCATTCAGCAATCGTTATCACAACTGATCCCTGTTTCATGCAGATATATGATGGGTGAAGCCCCTTGTTTGTCTGCCAGAAGTCAAGGTCGTTTCCAAAGGCATCGAAAATAACGATATCCGCCCTTCGGGGAATAGGCACATTAAAAACATGCGAGGCGATTTCAGTACCTTTTTTATAAGCGGTAACAGGATCACCTGCAACAGCATGTAAAATTTGCATATCATTGTTCACAATGATATTGAGAATATAATTCAGTCCGGCTTTACGGGCAACCTCATCGATAAGCCGTTTCGCTTTGTTATCCCGAACCCCGAGGATCTCTTCTACCGGGGAGTCCAGGGTCTGCCAGTGCATTTTACCGATGGCATCTAATCCTCCGCTGACACCGGGCAGGATGATGTTGCTTCCGCCGGAAAATCCTTTGATCATATGAGGAACGATATTCCCGACACCAATAATGAGGTCAGCATCTTTTAGCCGCCTGTTAATAAAAAATTCTACACCGTCAATTTCCATCCCGACCGGCACCAGTTCTTCCTTAACATCATGAAAATGCTGTTCAACAACATAGGTATCAAGGATTGATTTACCCAGTTTGGCAATCAGTGCCTCTTCATTCATTCGATTGTGAGAACCTTTTGCGATAAGAAAACGAATACGGTCATCGGGTAAGCCGCCCCTGTGCAATTCATGTATAATATGGGGTAAGACCAGATATGCCGGGGTATATCGAGTATTATCATCACAGAGTATAAGCGCCTGTTTCGTTCTCTTTGCAATCTCTGAGAGACGTGGAGAACCGATAGGATTTTCGAGAGCCCTGACAACAATATTTTTGGGTGATGAAGTTGGTTTATCCGTACCGGCCTCGAATACTCCAATAAGGTTTTCATCAGGAATGTCGAGAGGGGGGATATGTGTATAGGGAAGCTGATACTGCATATGATTATTCCTTTATTTAAACATAAATACTATTCATTTTCCGGGGAAAAAATGAACCATATATTTAAACAGTCTCCATGGTATTCTTAGATTCAAAGAAACAATTTACATGTATCATGAAAGAATAGAAAGATATGGCCCTCTGAAAGAATTTCCTCTCTTCTCACATTTTTTGCAACTTATTTGTAGGCACCGCATTCAAAAAGTAATTGATTAATAGTACTACATAATGTACTTTATCACTATTGTAAACGTGAGAAAAAACCGAAACCACATTGGTTTTTTCTCCCTCGATACATTGGATTCAGATATAATTACAGGAATGAAAAATCAGGTATCATAGAGTACTCATAATTCACGCTGGTCTGTTGTATAAACGACCGGCCTAAAAAAGGAGAAGAGTATGAAGATTTCCCATAAGAACAAAGTACTCATTATAGTCATTATAGCAATTATTATCACGTTACCTTTTACCATACGGCATTTCAGTAAAATAACCATTCACAATTTTGTTGCGAATGATATGAGAGGAAATGAGGTCAAGTTCGAACAATTTAAAGGATCCGTTCTTCTTGTTGTCAACACAGCTACCGAATGCGGTCTGACTCCTCAATTCCTTCAGCTTCAAACACTGTATACGACATTCAAAGACAGGGGATTTCTGATCATTGCCTTCCCCTCAAATTCATTTAATCAGGAACCAAGAAGTACCGGAGAAGTTATTCAATTCTGTAACGATAATTTCCTGGTTGATTTCCCCATTTTTGAAAAGATCGATGTTAAAGGACCTTTTCAGGCTTCAATATATAAATTTTTAACTGAAAAGAAAACAAATCCTGAGTTTCATGGTGTAATAAAGTGGAATTTCGAAAAATTTCTTATCGGAAGAAACGGAGAGATTCTGGCGCGCTTTG
>AQSL01000012.1 GCA_000403035.1 Candidatus Latescibacter anaerobius SCGC AAA252-E07
CGATGTTATTTTTTTTAACTACGCTGCTGTTTGAATCGATTTAATGGATACATGTCTCTAAAACGGAGTATTTCACTGTTTATCAGGCGTATATGTAGTAAAATTTTAACAATCAGTATGAAGAAAAATACTTGCTAAAGAATTTTTATAAGGTAATATTTCTTTATCAATAAGGTTGTGGAGAATTTTAACTACTCATGATTTTTATATGGGTAATCCCGAATACATTCACGCTCCAATATGTCTGTCATTGCCGTTTGTATTTTTTGCGTTTTGTCCTGTTAAATTTTTACACTTTTACAACTGATTTTATCCCCTAGCATTAAAGAATGTAAAAAATTAACATGAAACATGGCAATACATAGCAATGTCAATTCAAGATCAAATGATTTATAAAATAACTGTGCAACGAGTGGAAATTTAGTCATAACTTTAACTTATAGTATTAGAAATGTTCAAACGACGTATAATTATCAGACTGCGGACGAACTGTTATAGGAACGTTCGATAATCAAATAATAGAGGAGGTAGTGTATGTCATTACGGCTCATGGTTCCATCTAAAAATTCCCTCAAGTATTCATTCACCAGGAAGACTGTACTTGTTTTCATATGTTTAGTTCTCCCGATCATCAGCTGTAGCCGACAGAGCATACGTCCAACTGTCGACCACGCCAATCAGGAACTCAAGGAAATACGCAGTCCCGATATATATTTTGTGCCGACTCCGCAGGAAGTGGTGGAAAAAATGCTCGAACTGGCCGAGGTAAAAAAAGATGATTTGATTTACGATCTGGGGTGTGGTGACGGTAGGATTGTTGTGACAGCTGCCAAGAAGTATAAATGCAGGGGCGTAGGATACGATATCGATCCTGAAAGGGTAATCGAATCGATGGAGAATGTAAGAAAAAACAGGGTTCAGGGACTGGTTCGCATCGAGCAAAAAGATATATTTACTCTTGACCTGAGTGAGGCAAGCGTAATCACACTTTATTTACTAGAAAGTCTTAACGTAAAACTGATTCCCCAATTAGAAAAACTAAAACCCGGGACCCATATTGTTTCCCACGATTTTAGTATGCAGGGAATAGTGACACCGGACAAAACAGTTACGATTACTACTGACAACGATCGACAGCACACAATTTATTTATGGATAGCTCCGTTGAAGAAAAACAATATTGTAAACTAACCAATGAAAGAGCCCTCTTTCTCGTAAAAAACCATCAAATTAATAAAAAGAAGACTAAAATGTTTAGGAAATACAGTATCGGTTTGCTGTTCGTATCTCTGTTGATCTTATGTACCGAAGCGATCGGTCAATATGATGTTGAATTCGAGCCGTCAACTCCCGACATCGTAGCCCTGATGCTCACGATGGCGAATGTGACCGGGGATGATATCGTCTATGATCTCGGCTGTGGCGACGGACGAATCGTTATCAATGCTGCGAAAAAATATAGTGCTTATGGCATCGGAGTTGATATTGATCCTGTACGTATCGCTGAAAGCAAAGAAAATGCTGTCAAGGAAGGAGTTACTGACAGAGTGCAATTTATCGAACAGGATCTTTTCAAAGCCGATATCAGCAAGGCTACTGTAGTAACGCTTTACTTGCTGCCATCGGTTAACCTCAAGCTGCGACCAAAACTTTTTCGCGAACTCAAACCCGGCACACGTATTGTATCACACGAGCATTACATGGGAGAATGGGAGCCCGACCAGACTTCAGAAATATATACAGGCAGGAGGAATCACAAAGTTTATTTTTGGGTGCTTCCTGCAAATGTATATGGAACATGGGAGTGGATAATGTCTGACGGTAACGATAAAAGGCGTTATGTACTGAACATGGATCAGAAGTTCCAGCAGGTTAGCGGAAATCTTACCGTTGGTGGCTCAAACATACCCCTAAAAAATATTTCAATTAAGGGAGACAGGTTGCAGTTTACTGCAGAGAAAGATGATGAAGGTAAAAAAGTAACTCTGTTGTTCGATGGACTTGTGGATGGCAACTCAATCGAAGGAACAGTAGAATCAAATACCAATCCTTCTTCAGGCAAAAGCAATTGGAAAGCAAAACGAGATCCATCCACTATCATCCCGCTGGATAACTCAAATAATTGATAATGATATGAAACATAATCGGTCGTTTGGTGAATATCTCGGGAATCGAATCATCGGCACCATGTATTCAATATACATTATTTTGAGAACGTAAAGTCGAACGAGCAGTATTCGGTTGAAATGTTTTTTTTCATGCTGTGAAAAGTAAGGTATATTTATACCGAAGGTACATAAAACCACCAAAAAATTTGATATATTGAATTTCACATAACAGATATATTCTGTTGATTGCTTTATGAAAAGCCCCCTTCTTGTCCTTCGGACATCCT
>AQSL01000013.1 GCA_000403035.1 Candidatus Latescibacter anaerobius SCGC AAA252-E07
GTTCGGGAGAAGGGTGGCGGAAAAAGCTGTGCTAACTCGATAAGCGTTTAAATTTATTCAGCTTTCAGATTATTATCTGGATATTTATTATTTTTTATCATAATCCGTTATTACATTCGTATCTTGTAGTCGACTTTCTTTTCTTCATCCATTTCAAGCTCAATGCCGCCGGCTATACCTGCAGCCAGATTATACAAAACCACGAAAAGACCTGAAAAGAGCATTCCCAATAAACCATATACTATGGCAAAGAAAATGGGGAATAAAAACAGCGCCGCAAAACCGAATCCTACGGTTTTTAACGAGAAAAAAGTACCGATAGCGACTGAAACAAGCGCCAGTATGATCCCGCATATTGTCCCGATGAGCAACCCTATTACTCCAAAAACCGTTCCAATAATTTTCACGGTTGAGAGGATTCCGATACGTTTGATCCGCCATTTTTTGTACATGGTATTATTCCCTGAAAATAGTAAGAAAGTAACCCGGCTGTGTAAATAATACTTTATCTGAGCAACTATTCATAGCTCGATGTATTGTTTCTTGCAGACGAATGAAAGATTCATACCATCCTTTTGGTTATGAAAAGTATTTTGTAATGAAGCCCGAATCCTCTACAATTTCTCCCGCTTTTTAATCTTTGCCCAGGGATCACGTAATGTTACCGTCCGGTTGAATACCGGTTTCCCCTTGGAAGTATCCGGATCGACACAGAAATAGCCCAGCCGCTCGAACTGGTAACGATCCCCTGATTTCGCTCCCGCAAGGGAGGGTTCAATGCGGCACGAGGTCAATGTCTCCAGCGATTCAGGATTCAAAAACGTCTTGAAATCATCCTCTTCGCCGGCAGGATTTTCCACCGTGAAGAGACGATCGTACAAACGCACTTCCGCCGGTATCGAATGTGCAGCCGACACCCAGTGAAGTGTTGATTTTACCTTGCGCCCATCCGGCGCAGCACCACCGCGTGTCTCAGGATCATAGGTACACCGCAGCTCGACCACTTCCCCGGTCGTTTCATCCTTGACCACTCCAACACATTTGATAAAACACGCATATCTCAGCCGTACCTCACGGCCGGGTGCAAGGCGGTAGAATTTCCTCGGCGGTTCTTCGAGAAAATCCTCCTGTTCAATGTACAGCACACGAGAAAAAGGGACCTTCCGCATTCCCGCGCCCGGGTCCTCAGGATTGTTGAGAGCATCGAAGTACTCGACCTTGTCCTCGGGATAATTTTCAATGACAACCCTGAGCGGACGAAGAACTCCCATCACTCGTGGCGAGTATTTATTCAAATCTTCCCGGATATAGTATTCGAGAAGTGCAATATCAACGATACTGTTGCTCTTTGCCACTCCGATTCTGTCACAGAAGTTGCGTATCGACTCCGGCGTGTACCCACTTCGCCGAATACCGCCTAACGTAGGCATTCGCGGATCGTTCCATCCGTTGACATGTCCCTCTTCGACTAATTCCATGAGTTTTCTTTTGCTCATTATCGTGTAGCTGAGATTAAGGCGTGCAAACTCGATCTGCTGCGGATGGAAAACGTCCAATTCATCAAGAAACCAGTCGTACAAAGGGCGGTGATCCTCAAATTCCAGCGTGCAAATCGAATGGGTGATACCTTCAATGGAATCCGAAAGACAGTGAGTAAAGTCATACATCGGATAAATGCACCAGGTATTCCCGGTTCTGTGATGTTCCGCATGCAGAATGCGGTAGATAACCGGATCACGCATATTCAAATTGGGGGATGCCATGTCGATGTTTGCCCGAAGCACATGGGAACCGTCAGGGAATTCTCCCTCCCGCATTCGCTCAAACAGGTCCAGATTCTCCTCGGCTGAGCGGTTACGATAGGGGCTGTTCTTACCGGGCTCGGTCAGAGTACCGCGGTATTCTCTGATTTCATCGGCATTCAAGCTGCATACATAGGCCTTGCCATCTTTGATTAACTGTACTGCATATTCGTAGAGTTTTTCAAAATAATCGGATGCGTAAAACTCACGATCCTCCCAGTCGAATCCAAGCCATCGAACATCTTCCTTGATTGACTCGACAAATTCAACCTCTTCTTTGCATGGATTGGTATCATCAAACCTCAGATTGCACAGCCCGCCGTAATCGGAGGCAAGACCGAAATTAAGGCAGATGGATTTGGCATGCCCGATATGCAGGTAGCCGTTTGGCTCCGGAGGAAATCGAGTATGAACTCGACCGTCATTTTTGTTTACTCTTAAGTCCTCATCAATAATTACACGTATAAAATGGGAAGGGGCGGTTGACCCGGCGAAAGTACTCTGTACCGTTTCTTTTCCGTTTTCCTTCCGGTTATTCAAATGTTCGTTGTCGGGCATATTCATATAGTTTTTTACCTTTAACTTGATATCAGAACTGTCCGGTTA
>AQSL01000014.1 GCA_000403035.1 Candidatus Latescibacter anaerobius SCGC AAA252-E07
TTCACCGCCCTCCTAATCAGATTTTGCTTTCTCAGAAATTTTCCATGCCAGTCTCGCAAGAACCTTTTTTTCGCGTGACATTACAAACACAATAAAAGGATTATCACCCCCGAAAATGTCCTGTCCGAAGAATGTCCTGGTTTTGAAATAAAGGGTGATATTTCGCCGCAAAAGGTTTCGCTTAAAAAATACATTGTAGTAATCCGAAAAAACAGAATCCTTTACAGCATCCACACCGGAAACTGTTATATCAACCGGCTCAATCATGACTCCATCGGCATTTTCAATGTACATTGACCAGTGTTCGGGGTTCATTGATTTATCGGAGAAACCTGATTCCATTTCGATCCGTATCCGAAACATACCATTGCGCATGTTTTTTTCGATATACTCTTCCCTGAATGCTTTACACTGCGATTCATCGAGCGAATCGGCTTTGCATTGAAACAGAATATCCGCCTCAGTTGAATAATCGTCGAGTAATACTGCCCTGCAGAGAATGGTAGGTTCATGGCTGAGGTCCCTTTTTCCCGACCGGCCCCCTGAGTCGCTATGAAACGGATTCGGAATATCAAAATTCATGCCGTACTTTTTCACAATCTTCCCTGCATTATCAACAGTTATTTCACCACTGTCTCTTACCGTGCGTATATCGGCGACTTCCTGTGCGTCTCCGGGCCCGTTCGATAATGATGAGCAGGAAAAGACTATGCCACAGCATAGTAACAATACGATTATACTACCTTTCATTGTCCTCTCTCGTTTATTATTATAAATATACACAACAAGCCCGGTCAGTGCAAGGTATTGAGGAAAGAAGCTTTCAGCGGGTTACGGTTCATTACATTGTAACAGTAATTATGGAATAATCGGAACACAAGATATACCCTATATAGTAATATCGACAGATACTTTCTCAAAGGGTGTTTTTAGGCAAAAATGAACTTGCAGGGTTACAGACAATATACTACATTCATGCATAAAGAAAGGATTAAAATGCAGAAGCTTTCATTAACAGGTATGCTGCCGGAAGAAATATCCTCACTCCTGCCAAAAAACAAGGAGAAATACCGCGGCATGCAGATATTCCGTTGGATTCACGAGCGTGGAGCGGAATCATTCGCGGAAATGACAAATCTGCCTGCTTCTTTCCGTCAGGAGATAGAAAACACTTTTTCCATAAGGTCACTTGAGACACGGGATATCATCTCTTCTTCCGATGGGTCCACAGACAAGTATCTCTGGAGTCTTCATGACGGCGCTACAATTGAAAGTGTCATAATCCGCGATCATAATCGTACTACCGCTTGTATCTCTTCACAGGTCGGCTGCAAAATGAGGTGCAGCTTCTGCCGTACCGGTAACATGGGATTCAGGCGCAATCTCAGTTCCGGAGAAATTATCGATCAGCTCATACTGATGAGGCGTTTTCTCCGCAAAAACGGCGAGGATATAACAAACATAGTATTTATGGGAATGGGCGATCCCCTCGACAATCTCGACGCTGTTATAAAATCCATCCGGATAATCAACATGGAAACAGCTTTAGAAATCAGCCAACGGAAAGTGACGGTTTCAACCTGCGGAATTACTCCGGGCCTCAACCGTCTGACAGAAACGTTCAAAAAGATCGGTCTTGCTATCTCGCTTAATGCACCCGATGATGAACTGAGAAGCGCCCTGATGCCCATCAACCGTACATATCCGATCAAAGAACTCGTGCAAGCGGCACGAATGTACGTAAGAACCACGAAAAGGCGTGTTACGTTTGAATACATTCTCATAGATGGTGTCAACGACTCTCCCGAACATGCCCGAAAACTGCTCGCACTCGCCAGAAGCGTACCCTCGAAAATAAACCTCATCGCATTCAACGAATTCGAAGGTTCGCCACTTAAACGGCCCTCGGACGAAAAAATCGAAGCGTTCCAGAAGATCATGTTCGATGGGAACATCACCGCCATGCTCAGGAAAAGCAAGGGTATGGATATTTATGCAGCATGCGGACAACTGGCGGGAAAAACTCATACTATTTTATGATTGCTAAAAGTGCATTAACTACACATATTACTATATATAGTTTATGAGGAAATTTAATGTTAATAAACCTGACGGTTTTTCAAGCGATTCTGTAACGGTATTAGACCCTGCGGCGGGTACACTTACGTTTCTTGCCGAAGCGGCGAAATGTGCGGTTGAGGAATTTGTTTCAAAATACGGTGAAGGCGGTAAAAAAGAATTTATCAAAAAAAACATTCTGGAATATTTTTATATCAATTTAACCAATCTTCAAAATAATAAAAGGAGCCGTTATGAACAGAATGCGTTTCTTTTCATGTGTGGCTGCCGGCTTTGCTCTGGCGGTATTTTTAGCGGTTGCAGCGCAAACCGGCGAAGCGCCCAACTATACAACGCGCGTATACCCGGACGCGGATGGCAGGCTTCTCTACATTCCCGATGAACAGGGAAACATTATTCC
>AQSL01000015.1 GCA_000403035.1 Candidatus Latescibacter anaerobius SCGC AAA252-E07
CGAATAGAAAATATTTATCCGAATTATTATCATTGTTATGCTCGATTTTTCCCGACAAAACGGCAAATCCGATACGATAGTCGGGATTGACTTCACGGTCGAAGAGATATCGATAAAATGACTTGTTAAAATCGACATTTTGGAAATTTTGTGTAAATCGTGCTGCGGCAATAATTGCTACACAGCCGCCTTTTTCCCGGAGATGAAGCATTTCGGCAAGGGATACGTTGTCAGGTTTGTCAAATTGACCGACTGAACAGGAAAATACAAGAAATAATGGCTGCATTGCACCATTGTTAATTCTTTCAATATCACGGGAGCCACGTAAGATATATTCGTGGGCAAGGACATCATTATTTCCATGCCCGATATAGTTTATAATAACATATCCTTCGTGGATAGCTTCAATCAGGTCTTCGGTAACATCAGGTTTTCTTAAATTTTTTAACGGGTATTCAATGAGCATGATCTTTTTTCGATCAAAAGAGTTCGGAATATATCCTCCGGTGTCAAGTTGCTCAATGTTTTTGGTGAATTCCAGATTATATTGATCCACCTTACCCTGGAAAACGAATTCGTCATCTGCGATCAAGAGCACACGGTTATGCCAGAAACCGTTTTCCGGGTTACGTTCGTACTCGATGATTTTATCGACAAGTATACCTGCCTCTTCTCTGTCATTGGCGCATAACCTACCGATAGCAATATACGGGATGTCATACATGTCAAACCAGGAAAAGTAATCATCTGTCGCTATGCCCCTATCCCTAAAGAGTGTTGTATAAGTTGGTACAAAATTTTTCCCGATTTGATTTTCACTGAGGTTTTTGTATTTGAATGTCGTATCGCCAAACAGGCAGCAGTATCTCACCGGAGAATCATAGTATTTCCATGCATATTGAAGAAAATCCCGGAGAGCCGCCGGATCAAAAATCCCCCATGAAAATTCATCGTAAATATCCTGCACATCAACAACCATAGTTCTGAGAGGGTCAATCTGTGAGTCGATTGAACGCCAGTTGGCCAGTTTGTTGGCATGGTCAATAAAATTTCTGTGGCTGATGATGATATAATCGGCACCGTGTTCGGGATCCCTCAGATTTGTGGGCGATTTCTTTGTAATAGATGATACGGATAAATGATTCCCGGGCGTACAAAGCGTATAACGGTATGTTTTTCCATGGGAGAGCGTTGTTTGAAACAAAATTGTTTTTGCGCTGCTTCCAAAAACAGAAAGTTGCTTAACATTGTACGGGTCGGTAGTGTCGTAGATTTCAGTTGAGGAAGATGCCTGAGAGACCTTATACTGTATCGGCTCGTTATTGCCCGTAACAAAAAATTCAAGTTTATTATCGATTAAAGAAAGTTCTTTTTCGTATTCAAGCTCGAGCCAGTCAAGGCGAATGTTTTCCTCAGAAGTTCCTTGTTTGCGCCAGATATTGAGCATATTGTTATCGGATTTTACCGGATTATGTAAGACTACATCTACATAACGTTCTGTACTCGTATCTATTGAGAAGCTGAATGTTCTTTCACTATTAACTCTTATCCCAATATCATGTATTATAATTGATCTGTCTTCCCCTTTTTTCTTCCCGTTTCGAAAACCGATTCTTACGGTAACAGAGTCGCTCTGAACGATTCCGGGAGCTTTGAAAGAGAACTGTTCGGTTTCACTTGAGATTGAAGCCCAGTACCATTCTGTTCCTGATTCGATATTGTATTTGTCAATCCACTCTAAATAGTTCTCATGTTCGATATGAATACGTTCGCGGTATGTTGTACTGGGAATGATATTTTGTGAGACAGTTTCTCCGAAGTTTTCCATCCTTTTGGGAGCACTTTCGCCTGAAATCATTATCCAGTATGCATTTTCGCCTTTTTCCGCATAAGGATAGTTTTGATATTCCGGCCATACATTATCCTGTTCGAGAACGAAACGTGACATGGCTTCACCATAAAACAGCAGCGTATCATGTATATCAAACCTGCCGTCACCGCCATCATCGATCTTAATTGCAATCTCTCGAAAATCGTCGGTAGTGAGTGTAGACGGTCTAATATCGAGAGTTCTTCCGCCGCCATAATACATGTGTATATCGTCGGAAGCCACACTTCCGGCATTGAAACCGGCATTTTGCAGTTCAGCACCCGTGATACTGTATATTCCGGAATCATAAAGTGAAATTCTATACCATTCGTCCCGGGCGAATGGACTATTGCCGGTTTCTGCCTTTTTAAATAAAGCCGTTTTATCAGCGGTTTTTGAAAACGATGAACGGTTGATGACATAATCGGGAATCCTGCCTGGTTTGACCGTCTTTCCGGATTTGTGAGCACCCCATGTAATATTTACATTGAAGCTGTCAGAAAGTGCAACCGTTGATGTATGGGCATCAAACAGAACGGGTGTAAGGATAAGTTCCCATACAGCAATATCCCCACGGGTACTTTTTCTCCCAAGTTTTGCAAAGGTATCGGGCATGTATCCACTCATAGCATACATGGTGGGGTCTTCTTG
>AQSL01000016.1 GCA_000403035.1 Candidatus Latescibacter anaerobius SCGC AAA252-E07
TCTGGCAACAGGTTCATCACCGTGAGAAACTTTTCCCTTCCCCGAAACTCAACGCCTGACCGTCTCTCTTTTCCGGAAAGAAAAGGTGAAAATTATTGTATCAACCGTTGACAACAATTTAAATTTTGATTATGTATTAATTTATATTGACTTATTTATAATAATATTATTAATTATTGAAACTTTATAGAGTGATTTTCAGCCTGATAATTCCGGTCATACGATGTTGTGAATATCCGGTTCTTTGACGGGATACAAGAATGGAAGATAACGCTTCTTTTCGAAAAACTCTTTCCATATCAGATGCGGTAGCGATTATAGTCGGTATTGTAATCGGTGCCGGCATATTCAAAACACCTTCCCTTGTTGCAAATTTCTCAGGAAACGAAACGATAACATTGCTGGCATGGCTTGCAGGCGGTTTCATATCCTTTGTCGGGGCTCTTTGTTATGCGGAGCTTTCCTCTTCATATCCGCATATCGGCGGAGATTACTATTACCTGTACCGTGCGTTTGGGAAAGCGCCGTCGTTTTTGTTCCTCTGGTCGCGTATGACAGTTATCCAGACAGGCTCGATTGCGATGCTTGCCTTTTTGATAGGTGATTATGCTTCCGAGATTCTGAGATTGGGGACATATTCTTCTTCATGGTATGCCGTTCTGACCATAGGTATCCTGACCACTCTGAATATCGCCGGTCTACGTCAGGGAGTAGCCATCCAGAAGGTGCTCATTACCGCTATTGTGCTGGGACTGCTTTTCATTGCCGCTGTGGGCCTTGTTTTTGTTTCCCCGGTTGTCTCGGATAAATCCACCTCTCTGCCGTCGGTTACATTATTCGGGAGAGCCATGATTTTTGTATTACTCACCTACGGCGGCTGGAATGAGGCAGTATATCTTTCAGCCGAAGTGCGCGGCGGCAGCCGTACAATGCTGCGTGTGCTCATGTATAGTATAGGAATTATCACTTCGGTGTACCTCATCGTAAATTTTGTTTTTATAAAGAGTCTTGGATTCCAGGCATTGGCTGAATCGGAAGTTGTGGCGGCAGACCTGATGCGTCATGCTTTCGGCGAAAGCAGCGCTATTATTGTCAGTATGCTCATTGTAATCGTTGCATTAAGTACGTTGAATGGAGTGATTATCACCGGCGCCCGGACGAATTATGCGCTGGGACGCGATTTTTCGCTTTTCGGCTTTCTTGACCGTTGGCGTGAACAGGGCAGTACACCGGTCAATGCTCTGCTGTTACAGGGGGGCATAGCTCTTATACTTGTCATGCTGGGGACAGGAACACGCGGTGGATTTGTGATGATGGTTGACTATACTGCTCCCGTTTTCTGGTTCTTCTTTCTCATGGCAGGCATATCCCTTTTTGTGCTGCGGCGGAAAGATTCCGATAGAGTACGTCCTTTCCGTGTTCCGTTCTATCCGTTAACACCGATACTGTTTTGTCTGTTTTGTCTGTTCATGCTTCAATCGAGTATTGCATACTCGGGGAGAGGTTCTTTCTTTGGCGTCGTTGTGCTGCTGGCAGGTATACCGCTGTTGTTTCTGAAAGGCATGCGCAGCGGAAAAAACATTCTTACTTCAGGAGAATAAGAATATGAAGAAATCTTTTGGTAGTGTGCTGTTCCTTTTATTCCTGGCACTCGCCGTGAGTTCGGCAGGGCAGGATTATTTTTATGAGGATTATGATGTGCCGTATGTGCCGACGAGATATGAAGTTGTTGATAAAATGCTCGAAATGGCAGATGTACAAAAAGATGATATTCTCTATGACCTTGGATGCGGCGACGGACGTATCGTTGTTACTGCCGCAGAACGATATGGCACACGGGGCGTTGGTATCGATATCAATCCGGTTCGCATAGAAGAAAGTATGGAAAACGCTAATAATGCAGGAGTAACAGACAAAGTTCAATTTATCGAACAGAACCTTTTTGATGCGGATATCCGCGAGGCAACGGTGGTAACCCTTTACCTGCTGGAATCGGTTAACCTTAAATTGCGTCCGAAACTTTTCCGTGACCTGAAACCGGGGACACGTATCGTTTCGCACAATTACAGCATGGGGCAGTGGGAACCCGAACTTTCGGCGAAAGTCGATACCGCCGGCATCGAGCACTCTGTTTATTTCTGGGTTCTTCCTGCAAATGTGTCGGGAAAATGGGAATGGACACTGTCTTCCGGGTCCAATAATACGCAGTATATACTCTCGATCGATCAGGACTTTCAGGTTGTTATCGGTACCATATATGCCGGTGGAATAATCATACCGATAAAGCATCTGGCAATCGATGGCGACCGGCTGGCGATAGAAGTGTATCAGGAAATAAACGGAACCACGGAACTGCTGGAATTTTCCGGAAGTGTGAACGGCGATACCATCGAGGGTTCGGTACGGTCGAAATCCGGAACGTCATCAAATACGGGCACCTGGAAGGCGCTGCGGGACCCGTCAACAGCCATACCGCTCGATACTTCAGATTCTGAATCTCACTGAAGCGTGATGTGATTTTTTTTCATGCCCTGCCGGTTATGCAAATTCCGGC
>AQSL01000017.1 GCA_000403035.1 Candidatus Latescibacter anaerobius SCGC AAA252-E07
TCAAGGGTCAGCGCGAAGCGTTGATTTACAAGCCCTTGACAGCAACAAACGATATATATTTCATTACAGGGTGCGTGAAAAAGGACTTTTTCACCAGACTTTTAAATTGTCAATGAAGCTTTCAATAATTTCAAAATTTCAGATTATTTTATACATTGAATTTGGCGATTCTAATGCAAGAAAAGACCTCACGGTTGCCGGTAACACAATCAAAATATGGTTATGTTAAACGTTATCCCGATAATAATTGCCTGACGTATAAGGTAAACTGTTTCCGATAACTTCTATCTGAAAGAGTAACCCATGTATTTTTACAATTTTATTTCGTTTATTGGAATATTCATCCTGCTTGGTATCGCATGGCTCATATCCACAGAGCGTAAAAAAATGAACTGGCGCTTGATTTTCTGGGGGATTGTGCTCCAGATGCTTTTTGCGCTCATGATTTTTATGTTCCCTCCCGGCGTAAAAATTTTTTTATGGATCAACGATGTGGTAATAAATGTTATGGAATCGGCATCTGCCGGTGCACAATTCATTTTCGGCAGGCTGGCGCTCCCGCCCGGGGCAGTCAATGAGGCAGGGGAGGAATCGCTCGGTTTTTATCTGGCATTCCAGGGATTACCTACCATTATCTTTTTTTCAGCGCTCATGTCAATACTTTATTTTTATAATATATTGCCTCGAATAATAAAGGTATTTGCAAACCTGTTCACCCGGTTGTTGAGAATATCAGGTGCAGAGTCCCTGTGTGCCGCATCCAATATATTCGTTGGAGTAGAGGCAGCCCTGACCATAAAGCCCCATCTGGAAAGCATGACCCGTTCTGAACTGACTACCATTCTCACTGTAAGCATGGCGACTGTTGCATCAAATGTTCTTGCAGTTTATGTTTTCAGTCTTCAAAATCAGTTTCCTACAATCGCCGCCCATCTGGTTTCGGCTTCGGTTCTTTCCGCTCCGGCGGCAATCATAATGTCAAAGATTATCATGCCCGAAACGGAAACGCCTGCAACACTGGGGAAACATATAGACATTCATTATGAAAGAGAGAAAACTGTTTTCGAGGCGGTTGTTAACGGAGCCAATACCGGATTGAAACTGATACTGGGGATCGTAGCCCTTCTCATAGCCGTTCTGGGGCTTGTTGCTCTTATTGATCTGATTTTGGGTGGCATAGGCGGGAAGGTGAATGAACTGTTTGGAACAGGGATTGACTGGTCGCTTGCCGGTCTTTTAGGGTATGTTTCGTATCCGTTTGCCCTTATCCTGGGAGTTCCCATCGGTGATGCGGGTGTCGTTGCCGGGATAATTGGCGAGAGAATGATAGTTACCGAGTTGACTGCATACCGTGACCTTGCCCATGCACTGGATAGCGGGATGTTGATTCATTCACGATCATCGGTAATATGCGCGTATGCTCTCTGCGGGTTTGCTCATGTCGCCTCGCTGGCGATCTTCATCGGCGGGATTTCCGCGCTTGCTCCGAAAACAACAGGCACATTAAGCCGGGTCGGTATAAAGGCGCTTATTGCGGCAACTCTTGCATGCCTGATGACTGCGTGCGTGGCGGGAACATTTTTTGTCGAGGGATCAATCATATTCGGAGGGTGAAGATTCGAGAATATGTGTTTCCGGAAAGACAGGAAATTGAACCGGTGACTTTTTGACTGGCAGAAAAGGAGTTTATAACCTACAACAGGCTTATCAACAATTTTAAAAATTCTTTTTCGGTCACTCCACCGTAATCGACCCGTTGAATTTCAAAACCGTCTGTTCCACCCAACCCTCGGCAGCTTTCGAGGAATATTGCGACATAAAAATATCATTCGGTTCAGAATCGACAAAAAAGAGGCTGTCTGATCCGGAACTTTTACTCTTAAAGGTAATAGTGGCAAGTATCCCGTCACCTTGAGCGCCGGTGAACCCCTTCATGATTCCTCCGACCCCCACAACTATAATACCGTTTTTGTTGTCATAAGTGTTTTCAAGGGAATTAACCGTTGCACCTGCATCGTGGAAAATAAAACCATTTCCGGTTGTTTTGATGTTTGAAACCTCGAGTAATGAACTGTTAAATGATATGGTAAAACGTGCGGTAATAAGTCCGATGGCATTCTCAACAACAACATCGACATCAGCTGACTGATCCGAACCTGGTATTACCGCAGAGGAAGGATTGAACATCAAAGCAGTATCTTCTCCAAAGTCTTCAACTGGGGTTTCACAGCCAAATGTGAAAAAGATACTCAGTAACAAAATCCCCGGAAAAAGAAACAGTATATTTTTATTGTACATTCTCAGCCCTCTCATGGATATCCCCCCTATTATATGAAATAAAAAAGTGAATGGAAATTCGACTACCAAACTGCATGAATATGAAACGTAGTACTCAATTAAAATAACAAAATCTATTTTTCAATGCCGATCAGCTCCTGTTTTTTATTGTTCCAACTCCCTTTGATAAAACCGGCGGTCGGAATAACACTCGCAAACAGTGCCATTGTCTATCTTTTCCTACATTATACTAATGTAAATTATAATTTACTATAAGTAAGTGATTTTCATCACTTTTTTTTAGGAAATTTTAAAAATTATAGTATGAATCAGA
>AQSL01000018.1 GCA_000403035.1 Candidatus Latescibacter anaerobius SCGC AAA252-E07
GGGGTTATGCGTGAAAAGGCAACACATATTGAAGCTGGCACATCTGATGTGCTTGATACCTGTGGAACAGGCGGAGACGGTACTAATACATTCAATATATCCACCATATCGGCTTTTGTCGCTGCAGGTGCAGGGATAACTGTTGCCAAGCATGGCAATCGTTCAGTTTCGTCAAAGTGCGGAAGCGCCGATGTAATCAGGGAATTGGGTATCAATATTGACATACCGCCCGAGAAGGTTTCGGAATGTCTTCAAAAGATTGGTGTGGCATTTCTCTTTGCTCCGAAACTTCATGCCTCCATGAAATATGCAATCGGTCCGCGACGTGAACTCGGAATACGTACTTTTTTCAATATACTCGGGCCGATGACCAATCCTGCAGGAGCAAAACGACAGTTGATGGGTGTTTACAGCAGGGAGCTTGTTGAGACAGTTGCGGGAGTATTAGCGGATCTGGGCAGCGAGAAGGCCTTTGTTGTTCATGGAAATGATGGTCTTGATGAAATATCCACTACGGTAGAGACGTATATCGCCGAAGTTAAAGGCGGTAAAGTACATACCTATACGATTCACCCCGAAGATTTCGGCATAAAAATCGCATCGATTGAGGATCTCAAGGGCGGCGAAACTTCTGAAAACGCTGCGGTATTCATGTCGGTACTTTCCGGGGAAACCGGCCCGAAACGCGATATAGTTTTATTAAATTCTGCATTTGCGATATGTGCCGGAGGTATCGCCGATACACCTCTGGAAGGCCTGAAAATTGCAGAGGATTCGGTTGATTCCGGTGCAGCAATGAAAAAATACGAAGCTTTGAAGGAGCTATCTAACTCGTGAACGGTATACTTGGCGAAATAGTGGAATATAAAAAGGTATATGTCGAAAACAGCAAAAAAAGACTCCCCTTGAGAGACCTCGAGCAGATGACCATGCACAAAACTGAAAGGAGGGATTTTTTAGAAGCTCTTTCCGGAACCGGATGCGCACTTATCGCGGAGATAAAAACAGCCTCACCCTCGAAGGGAATTATCAGGGATGATGTAAATATCGAGGATGTTGCGAGGATTTATTCTGAAAACGGTGCTGCCTGTATTTCGGTTCTTACCGATGAGAAATATTTCTCTGGCGATCTTGAAAGACTTACAAAAGTCAGGAGAGTGACAGATCTCCCGCTTCTCCGTAAGGATTTTATCATTGATGTTTACCAGATGTTTGAGGCACGGTTTGCCGGAGCGGATGCGGTTCTTCTTATTGCTGCATGTCTTGATGACAGTGAGCTTGCAGAGTTTATTACGGTTGCGGCACAGCTTGAAATGGACTGCCTGTTGGAGGTTCATGACGAAGATGAAATGAACCGCGCAGGCAATCTCAATTGTAAGCTTATCGGAATCAATAACCGTAACCTGAAAACGTTTGAAACAGATATTTCGATTACCGGGAGACTGGCAAGGTTTGCACCTGAAGATTCAATCCTTGTCAGCGAAAGCGGAATATTCACCGCGGGTGATGTTCGAACTATTTATAAAATGGGCGCAAAGTCGGTTCTTGTCGGTGAAGCTTTGATGCGGGAAAAGAATATTGCACAAAAAGTTGTGGAACTTTCACAGGCCGTATGAAACGGAGACATTGGATACATCACCTGCAACTTTATCGTGAAAGGAGGTATCGAATACAAAACAGAAATGTAACAAAATGAATTAAATTTTATGAGTTGAACAAAATTTCTATTGAAAAATATCGTTTTTATCTTTATGTTTTTTGCTGTTAATTTTATCATTACACAAACTAATTAACATGAGGGGAAAAAATGGATAAGAGAACAAAATTTATCCTTGATGAAAAAGAAATACCTACTCAATGGTATAACATTCAGGCAGATTTACCTGAACCACTGCCGCCGGTATTACATCCCGGTACGGGAAAACCGATAGGCCCTGAGGATCTTGCTCCTCTCTTTCCTATGGAGTTGATCAAGCAAGAGGTAAGCACCGAGCAATGGATTGACATACCCGAAGAGGTTCGTGATGTATATAGGCTGTGGAGACCTACCACTCTGTTTCGTGCACACAAATTGGAGAAGGCGCTCGACACCCCGGCAAAGATTTTCTATAAATATGAAGGAACAAGCCCTCCGGGAAGTCATAAACCTAACACTGCGGTTGCCCAGGCCTACTATAATAAGCAAGAAGGCATAAAACGGATAAGTACCGAGACCGGGGCCGGACAATGGGGGAGTGCCCTGTCGTTCGGCGGTGCCTGTTTTGGCATTGAGATCAAGGTTTATATGGTCGCCATCAGCTATCATCAAAAGCCCTATCGTCGTATCATGATGGAAACCTGGGGAGGACAATGTGTTCCCAGCCCGAGTAACGATACAAAAACGGGCCGTGATATGCTGGCGAAAGATCCTGATTGCCCCGGCAGTCTGGGTCTTGCTATCAGTGAGGCAGTCGAGGATGCGGTGTCTCGTGATGATACCCATTATTCTTTAGGCAGTGTGCTCAACCATGTGCTGCTTCATCAAACAGTTATTGGTTTAGAGACGAAGAAGCAAATGGAGATGGCAGGTGTCTATCCCGATATTATTGTCGGATGTATCGGTGGCGGCTCAAATTTCGCCGGCATGTATTTGCCTTTTGTAA
>AQSL01000019.1 GCA_000403035.1 Candidatus Latescibacter anaerobius SCGC AAA252-E07
GGCATACCAGTTATGGGCGGCCTGAAAAAGATGATAAGAACCGTAAAAATGGACATACTCGAACAGCAGACCCTCTACCCCGGGCGAATCGAGATATTTCTCCATTTTTTCACGTAATACCGTCAGGTATTTCTCATGTACGACCTCATCCGCCTGAAGATAGAAACACCAGTCTCCGGAGCATACATCGAGAGCGATGTTGGTCTGCACGGCGTTGGATGCGCCATTGACAAAATGGGCAGGGTCCCAAACCGTTTCGATAATTCTTATTTTCGGATCGCCGATCGAGCGAATCATCTCGGTGGTACCGTCATCGGAATCGCCACAGGCAATTACAAACTCATCAACAAGCGGCAGTGCCGATTTGATAGACTCAACCACGGGATAATAGAGTTTTACTGCATTTCTCACAAATGAAAAACCGCTTATTTTCACATTTTTCCCCTGATACGTTTTTTTTAACTATGGCGGTGAAAGCGTTTCTGTTCAGTATATAATTTGTTTGCTTCTTCGAGGAGACTTTTATTCATTTTAATTCCCAATCCCGGGCCTTCCGGTGGATATAATAACCCGCCTTTGCCGAATTGCACATCTTCATCACAGAGATCTTTTTGGAGAAGATACTTCCCAAAACAACCTTCAAGCCAGACGAAATACGGTATTGACGATGCAAGTTGAGCTCCGGCTGCCGATAATATACAGCTTTCACCCACATGCGCGCCGAGCTGTATCTTGAGACCTTTTTGTACTGCTGCATCTATCATTCGCCTGGCGTTCATAATACCCCCGCATTTGGAAATTCTTATATTGAAAACATCACAAGCACCAAGGGATATACAACGGTTTACATCGTTGACTGAAGTAACCGATTCATCGAGCGTTACAAGCATTATACCTGTGTTTCGAAGCATTGTAGATCCCTCGAGATCTTCTGCGGGGAGCGGCTGTTCAATGGAAACCACACCGAGATCGGCAAGTTCTCTCATGAAAACGGGGGCATTTTCTCTATTCCATGAGCAGTTGGCATCGGTCCTGATTTCCACGGTATCTCCAAGAACATTCCGAACACGCCTTACACGAGCCGAAGGATTATCCGCATCAACCTTAACTTTCACCTGAGTAAAACCGAAGTTTTTCGCCCGGGCAAGAAAAGAGTCGAGTTTATTATTTTTGAGAAGCGGCACTATTAGACTGTAGATGAGCGGACGATTATTTTTTTCCGTGCATATAAAATCTGAAACCGGAACAGACCAGGTTTTACCTGCAATATCGAGGAGAGCAAGTTCCAGTGCGCACTGTGCGGCCGGATTGCACATCATTGTTTCAGACTTGCCGATATCCTGCAGAAATGATGTAACCTCACCGGGAGAAGAAAATCGTTTGCCTTCGAGAGACGGTAAAACAGTGCCCAGAGTTTCCAAGACACTTTCAGGTGTTTCGCCGGTAACATACTTTCTGGGAACACATTCGCCGTATCCTCTCAGAGGAGAATCCGAGCTCATTTCGACAATAATATTTTCAGTAAAATGCCGGGTGGCAAGATTATGCGAAACGTCCATCTTGAAATCAAGTCGAACAGGCAGACATCGAGCAGAAACTATGTTTAAAACTCCCGAAGTACCGGTCATGCAACCCCCGGACGCATCTTATGAAACTTTTTCCATTGATACCATTGATCCGGGAACATCATGACAAAAATTTCCAGGGTTTTTAAAATACCCGAGGCGAGATCGGTTTCGTGCGACTTATTATAATCTTTCACGGGAACAATGGTGAGGCAGTATCCTTTTTCAGTTCGAACCATAAACGAACAGAGGACTTCAGCGCCGGTACGCCGGCATAATATCTCTACTGACCGGTCGAGTTTAATCTCGCCCTTGAAAGCGTGAACTGTCCTGTTCTTTTTTGTATTCCATGCATCTACCTCGTCGCATTCAGTAAGAAGAATGCGTCCACGTTTTATGGCTTGCATTTGTTTATGCAACACATTCTCTTCAAAACCGTCAATGAGCTCAACATTGCCCTTTGCGGCACGTTCCATCAAGGAATCCTTGAGACGTTTGTTTTGAAACGATACCACCATAGAAACAGCATAATTGCGAAGATGGAGGGCAAGCGGCATAAACTCGACTCCCCCAAAATGCCCGGTGACCAGAACTACCCCGCCGTTTTTTATCGCATTATCCAGGTATTCGGTTCCGGAATATTCCAGAATATCCCCAATTTCTTTTTTTAATTGATTCAGGTTTCTGTATGCCATAATAAGTTTCTCGGAATAATGTGAAAATATTCCGTCAAATGTTCTCTCTATAATTTTTCGGGTATCTTCTTTACTTTTTCGGGTATCTTCTTTACTTTGAAAAACATCCTTAATGTTTTTCTCGATTTGAATCCTTTCTTTCTTGTTGGCAATATAATATAGCCTGCCTATTAAACGCAAATAACGGGTTGATACAGTAACAGGTGCATATCTGAAAAGTATCACATTTGGCCGGGCCTGTAAGAACCGTGAAATATTCAAAGTTCTATCTCTTTATTCTATTAAATATTCTTTAAAGTTAATTCTTAATCATAGATGGAAACCTTTGAATTAACAAAATCTAAGTAATTGTGGCAATTTCCAGTGGAAATTTCAGAAATTACCGAAATAAGAATCGAAAATAATTATCA
>AQSL01000020.1 GCA_000403035.1 Candidatus Latescibacter anaerobius SCGC AAA252-E07
CTCAAAAATGCCCGTGAGAAACTTGTCGAAAAGGAAAACGCGCTATCCCCGGAAGAATCGAAAGAGGCATGGCTTGAGATATTCCGCGCCGAAGGGTCTGACTGGTTCTGGTGGTACGGCGAAGATCATACCTCCCCGAATGATCCGGAATTCGACCGTCTTTTCAGGGCTCATCTTGAACGGGTTTATAATATACTTGGTTTAGAAACACCTGCGGAGATTATCGAGCCGATAATTAAAAAACTATCCATCCGTGCCGATGTCGAACCTACCGGATTATTGAGCCCTGTTATCGATGGCAGAATGTCAACGTTTTATGAATGGCTGTCTGCGGGGTGGTTTCCGGCCATAGGACAGGAAGGTGCAATGAGCGGTGGAAAACACTTGATATCTTCCGTATATTATGGTTTTGATTTGAATTCGTTGTATTTCAGGTTTGATTTTGCCAAATATGAGGTGCCCCTGGATATCACGAATTGGACTCTTTCGATACAGATTCAGAACGGCGATCAGTACCGGATAGATGTATCGCTCGACAATCCCGATAATTATATCCTGTTCCGGAAATCAAAAGTGAAATGGATTCGGAGAACCCGTAAGAAAGATATTGCAGTGGACAAGATTATCGAAATTGGTGTCAGTTTTCATGACATAAGCATGAAAAGCGGCCAGAGAGGGTTTTTTACCGTTCTCCTGTCTGAAAACGGACTGGAGCGCGAACGTCTTCCAAGAACGAGTACCATATCGTTCGTGGTACCCGATGAAAACTTTCAATCTATGATGTGGCAGTTGTGATGATAAATAATGTAAATATTATGTTTTCTGATTATTCCTAAAAAATGGTTCAAGATAACTTAATGGTGAGTTATTATTCAGGAGGTAAGCGGAAAATGTCACCAAGAGAATCCTGGTATATTGATGTTAGACACGAAGGTTTGGGGAAATTCAGACGAATAACAGGAAGTGACAGTTATGTTGTTGAACAAAAAGCTGCTGATCAATTAAAAACATGGGAGGTGATGTGGAATAAAAAAGTTGAAGTCGAAAATAATAAAAAGGAAAAAGAAAATGCAGCAAAAGATAGAGAAGCAAAAAAACAATTAGCTATTATCAAAACGGAAGAAGCTCAGAAAGCTTTAGAACAAATTGGAAACACTTTGATATTTACACTTAATATCGATGATACAATTGATTGGGAAAAATTAAAGGATTTATCAAGTTTTGATATTCCAAAACCTGAAGAGTTAAAAATACCTAAAGAACCAAAATCAACAGACACAAAATATCAACTTAAATTGAGTATTTTAGATAAATTATTTAGTTCTAGAAAAGAAAAGAAAATAGAAAAATCAGTATCATTATTTAAGAATGATCATAAGAAATGGGAAAATGAAAAAGAAGAATTAATTAAAAAAAATGAAAATGAATTAAAGAAATGGGAAAATGAAAAAAAGATTTTTTTAGAAAAACAAAAGAAAAAAAACGAGGCGGTAAAAAATAAAAAGGAAGAATATTTTCACAAATCTGCTGAAGCAATAATTGATTATTGTGATATGGTTCTTGCAAACTCAATATATCCAGATGCATACCCACAACAATATGATATTGATTATAATCCTGAATCAAAAATTTTCATTGTAGAATATTCGCTGCCTTCCCCAGATATTGTTCCTAAACTTAAAGAGATAAAATATATTCAATCAAAAGATGAATTTAATGATGTTTATATTTCAGATGCAGCATTTAATAAAATGTATGACGATCTTTTATATAAAATAACATTACGTTCAATACATGAATTATTTGAAGCAGATGTTATTAATGCCATCGATTCAATTATATTTAATGGGTGGGTTAAATCAATTGACAAAGCGACAGGAAATGAGGTGAATGCATGTATAATTTCTATTCAAGCAAATAAAGAAGAGTTTTTACAAATTAATTTAGCAAATGTTGATCCCAAGCTATGTTTTAAAAAATTAAAAGGTATCGGCAGTAGCAAACTTCATGGACTTGCATCAATTAGACCAATTTTAAAAATTAATAGAGAAGACACAAGATTTATTTCTCCCTATGATGTAGTCGATTCTATTGATGAATCGGAAAACATTGCTGCAATGCCTTGGGAAGATTTCGAACATTTAATTCGTGAACTTTTTGAAAAAGAATTTACTAAAGTCGGAGGAGAAGTTAAAATAACTCAAGCAAGTCGTGATGGAGGAGTTGATGCTATAGCATTTGATCCTGATCCAATACGCGGTGGTAAAATTGTAATCCAAGCTAAAAGATATACAAACATTGTTGAAGTATCTGCTGTTCGTGATTTATATGGAACAATAGTTAACGAAGGCGCAACAAAGGGTATTCTTGTAACAACGGCAGATTTTGGCCCAAATTCATATGATTTTGCAAAAGATAAACCAATTACTCTTTTAAATGGTAGCAATCTACTTCATTTATTAGAAAAACATGGTCATAAAGCAAAAATTGATTTAAAAGAAGCAAAAAGAATTATCGCTGAACAAGAATGACATTGTATTTAACCCGATTAATTCATAAAACTTTTTTATTGATTACTAGTAAATCTTTTTTTTGACAAAACGCTTATTAAGTTAAAACAGCAAACATATAGAAATTAACAAAAAGAAAGTTTTTAAGTGATTGTTTTTA
>AQSL01000021.1 GCA_000403035.1 Candidatus Latescibacter anaerobius SCGC AAA252-E07
ACTTGTTTCATTTGTACGAAAATCATAATTTGAACTTGTTGGATGAATTATTTGGAGTTATTGGCCCTCATGATTCTGATATAAGGAATATCGGTAAAAAAGGGAACATCGAAAACGGAGGCACAATGGCACGAAAACTTTCACGAAGACAGGCAATGACCGCGGGCGCGGCGGCAAGCGGAATACTTGCAGGAGCGGGCAGTCTGCACGCTAGTGGCTATGATCCCGCAAAAGGACCGGGGCGTGAAGAATTCTGGGGGCCCGGACCGGATAAAAAGCTCAAAAAGGATCTCACACCGGGAAAAACCACGGTCCGCCTGGCAGGCTACCTCAGACACGATGAAAACGCCAGTATAGGCGATGAGGTCGAAGCTCTGAAAAAGAAGGGATTCAGTGCGGCAATCGCGGGCGTCGATCCCTGGCATGCTATAAAAGATTCGGTTGTGCGTGAACTGAAAGCCTCCCTGAAACAGCACGACATAGTCATTTTCGAGGTCGGGGGCTATCGTAACCTGCTCCACACAGACATAAAAGCCCGCAATGAGAACTACAAACATATAGCCCGTTGTCTCGAAGCCGCTGAACGTATCGGCTGTCCCATGGTCGGCACGATCTCGGGAAGTTGCAATCCCGAAGGCAACAAATTTGGCGACAATTACGCCGTTCATCCCGATAACTGGACCCTCGACACATGGAAACTGCTCCTCAAGGGGCTCAGACGGATACTTGACGATACCCCAGGCCTGAAAGCCGCCATCGGCATAGAGGCGCAGGTTACAACCAACATTGACAGCCCTCTCTCCCATCGCCGTCTGATGGACGACATGGGAAGCGAGCGCGTTAAAGTCAACCTCGATCCGACCAACATGGTGCATCTGTACAATCACTTTCATACAACCGAACTTATCACCGAATGTTTCGATCTTCTCGGCGAGGACATATTAGGCTGTCACGCTAAAGACAGCTATGTGCTTCCTCACAGCCAGACAGTGCATGTCCAAGAAGTATGTCCCGGTCGAGGCAGCCTCGATTACGAGACCTATCTTGTGCGTCTCAGCCGCATGAAGTGGCCGCGGTCGCTGTTGCCGGAGCATATTCCGGCTGATCAGTTTGAAGAGGCATACGCTTATATCAGAAAAACGGCGGCGAAGGTCGGTGTCAGGATTCACGGCGATTCCTAACAGGACAACCGGAACCAGGGTGCACATTTAGATGGACGTACTTTGAGGCAATCGAGGGGTTTTTATGCCGATACATATAAAACGCCAGGATATGTCACCTCTTGATCCCCTCGTAAAAAGAGAGAACGACCCTGATGAGTTTCAAAAATAAGGTGAAACGAAAAGATTAACAGACAATTACTTCTTTCATATACTGTTCTATCATATCAGGAGGGAATATGGAAACTCGGCGTAAATTCTTACAGAATACAGCAACAGTTGGAATTGCCGCAATCGTTGCATCGAGGGTGGCGCCTGCTTGTGCGAAAGAGAGGGTTGCAAAAAGCGGGGTCACCATGGAACAAGCCTGGGCAGTTCACCGTAAATGCCTCATCATCGATGCCCACCAGGATACATCGGTGAGAAGGTTCGCCCGTAAAGAGGATCCAAAGAGCTGGATGAAGCGGGATACATCCTACCATACTGACATACCCCGAATGACGGAAGGAGGACAGCAATACGTCGGGTTCTTTCTCGTAGAGGATGCCACAGCCACCGACCTCTGGACCATTACAGAATTCATCCTGGAGCAGATCGATATGCATCCCGAGGACCTCATGCTGGTTCTTTCATCAAAGGATGCGGTTCACGCCGGAAAGACGGGTAAGGTTGGTATTTTGATGGAAATAGAAGGCCCTGCAAGATGGCTGGATGGGAATGTGAATATCCTCCGTCTGTTGTATCGACTCGGGGTGCGCTGTGTACACATCACCCACGGAGAAGGTGGGAGCGAACCGACCTTCCTGCAGGGCACTCGGAGTATCACTGGTCCCTGCACACCTGAAGATAGGGAGGCGCAGCGCAAAAACGCCGTTGGTCTGACTCCCTTCGGCATGGAGATACTGAAGACGGAAAATGAGATGGGTATCATCACCGATCTTTCCCACTCCAACGACAAGGCCTTCTATGATGTCATCGAACACACCACGAGGCCGCCTATCATGAGCCACACTGCTGTCTTTTCTCTCTGCCATAACTGGCGGTGTTTAACGGACGATCAGATCAAGGCGCTCGCCGCAAAAGGCGGAGTCATGGGCATCGTCGTTCTCCCCGGGTTCATCGACGCCGATCCCAAGAAAGCCACCATCGACCGCGTAGTGGATCATATTCTGTATGTGGCGGACCTGGTAGGCATCGACACGGTAGGCTTCGGCTCCGATTATGACGGTTTTTCAGGAGATCCAATAGTCGAGGCGGCGCAGCTTGTGCATCTCACTCGCGCAATGCTGGCTCACGGCTTGACTGAGGAAGAGATACGGAAATTCTGGGGCGGCAATTTCCTGCGTGTCCTCCGGCAAACAATCGACATGCCGGAGAAATAATCCCGCTTCAAAGACTAAATCTCGAGGTGGTACAAAGACTGGGGGCAGCTCACACCTCTGTGAGATAATCCACAGGCGTGTTATATGGACAGGAAACCCAAACTCCGCATCTTATGCGGATCAATCTAATTATTGTTAGCGGATTAAAAGAAAACAATCATACAAATAACGCATTGTCAATAATAGCGGAAAAAATATGAACAAAAAAGAAATGATAAACAAATATAAACAAA
>AQSL01000022.1 GCA_000403035.1 Candidatus Latescibacter anaerobius SCGC AAA252-E07
GTGAAACTGTCGCAGGTCACTGATATCGTCATGGAACCGGGGCAAGTCGAGCTTCGCCGCGAGGACATGCGTCAGGATGTGGCTGTGACCGCACGGCTCGAGGGACGGGATCTGGGTAGCGCGGTTGCCGACATCCGCGCCCTGTTGAGCAAAGATTCTTCGCTGCCTCCCGGAACGATCGAATACGGTGGACTCTATCAGCAGCAGCAGGAGTCGTTCAGGAACCTGCTCGTTGTGCTCACCATGGCGGTGTTCCTTGTATTCACGGTGCTTCTGGCGGAGTTCGGCACGTTCACCATGCCGGTTGCGATCATTTTCGGTTCGGTATTTTCCCTTTTCGGCTCTGTCGCCGCATTGTATATCACGGGAACATCGTTCAACGTGGTATCGTTTCTCGGGGCCATCATCGGCATTGGCATCGTGGCGAAAAACGGCATCCTGATGCTCGACCTCGTGGACAATTACCGCTCTCAGGGATTGTCCTTGGAGGAATCGCTCGTTCGTTCCGGGACCCGCCGTCTGCGGCCGGTGCTGATGACGTCGCTCACAACGTTATTCGGCATGCTTCCGCTCGCCTATGGCATCGGGTCCGGGGCAGACATGCTCAAACCGCTTGCCATCGCGATCATGGGGGCGCTGTGCATTTCCGTATTGCTTTCCCTGATAGCCACTCCGACATTCTATAGCGTGCTTGTGAAGCTCCATAAACGCTGATTAGCCGTATAATATGTTATAAACCCATAAAGCCTTGAGTGGTTGTGTGGATTAAGCAGGAACTCTTTAATCCGGATGATACGATGGATATCTCGGTTATGATTGTTGAATCCGGATTAAAATATCTTCAAATCGCTCCATACGCGGATGTTTATATCGCACCCACACCGAACATGATTACCCGTGAATCGGCCTCACGGTACACCGAGGTTTCCTGTAATGTCCGGGGGAGAGATATCGGCAGTGTCGCCAAGGAAATCGAACATCCGATGGCGTTGGTTATTCTGGGAGGGCTCATCACATCAGCATCGTTGAATCTTCTGGTCATGCCGGTGATTTTCTGTTTCAGAACAAATATTGTTTGTTGAAACGGAATCTATTTGTATCGATAAACAATTAAAATATTAGGCTGTTTTATCATGATTCACGATTTCCGCTCAGTTTCTTAATCCACGGATAAATCACTCCGCTGCTATTACCTTTATTTTTCCGATTTTCCGTGGCAACCAGACTGACATTTCGCCAGTGCCCCTGTGGGACCATGCATAGTAGGGGACAGCGATGAAAACCTGTTTTTCAGTTGTAACAGACTGGCCGTTTTCCCCCGGTACAAACGCGCGAGTACTACCGGTTATGACTGCAACACCGTTCAGCAGGCCGGGTCTGAGTTCGTTCGACAGTTGTATATCATCCGGCAAAATGAGATTTGTAACGCGTCCGCCGTTGTCGATCCATTCGGCACAGTAGACAACCGGGCCACGCTGGAGGGCGACCTTACCACGGTCCTCGGTCACTTTATCGTTGGCGAGAACCCTGCGGACCGGCATGGGAAGCTCGATCACAACAATATCGCCTTTCATCCATTGCTCAAGATAAGGGTGAACATGACGATGAGTATGTTCTGCATGGTATACTCCCTTGCTATTGTATGATGTATTAGTCCAGAAATCTCGTGATAGGAGACATGCTGGTACACCGCGAGGAGGTCAGTGGGATGAGTTTGAGCCCGCCGCACACCACAATACGGTTATCGTCCGCACAAGTGTTACCACATAAGGGCAGAACACATGCAAAGAGGATCAGAATAAACGCTATAGGTTCTCCGTGAGCTTGTTTATTTTCGTGCAATACATGTCTTTCGTACTGTGCTTTGGCATACCGCCCAATCAGTTATTGTTCAAGGGGATTCCTGAATACCATGAGGTTGATCTCCTGGAACTTCCTGCTGCGCTCGATATCCAGCTCCGGCTGTGGTTTGCCGCCGGATGAAATCCTCATGCGTTCAAGGTAGGCCTCGGTATCCGTATCCTCGATAACCACCCACCCCACAATGTAGATATTACCGTCGTGGCCGATTTCCATCCCTTGACAGTACCACGGTTTGCGGCCGTCATCGAGGACGATAACCCCATGGTCGGTATAGTGCCTGAGCATGAGATCGTAGGTGACCAGATGCAGTTCCGTTTCCTTCATTGTTGAATCGGCGTGTTCTACCTCGTTGTGAGCGATGTAGTAGACCGTTCTACCATCGGGCGAAAGTACGAAGGCGAGAGAACTATAGGTGGTGAAGCCGGATTTGCGGTTGGGCCCTGAAGCGATGCGGTCGATGATCTCGATCTCCGCAACCTCCGGATCGAACATAAAGAGCCAGTCAGTGTTGTACATGAGGCCGACAAATTTCCCGAGAGCGCCGCTCCATCGGATGTTACGCCAGACATGGTTAACGTTGTAGTTGCCCTTGCCGAAGGGGACGAGGAACATGTTGCCGTTGAAGCGCGGCTTGTCCATTGTCTTCACAATCCCGGTTTTAAAATCATAGCGCTCGATGGTATCGTCGGTGTTGTGCCAGAAAACATCGCCCGTACGGGGATCCACGCCGATGGACCGTGGCCCTTGCTGCTCCACCGGGGCATACTTCTTGCTCCATACCCTGACCTCGTCGTTTCCGATGTCGTAGTAGCAGAACAGGTAGCCGGGCCATGAGATTGCGTACATGCGCATATTCTTTGGATCCATGGTGAGCGCCACGAGGCCGTCTGCCCGAATCCCGATACCGAAATCGGTGAATCGACCCGTTTTAATGTCATAGTTCATGAAGTGCCCGCCGGGATAGGTTTCGTCCCATGCGCCTGCGTGGGTACCGAAATAGAGCTTGCCGTCCACCTCATACAAATCGCTGTGCACCTTGCCCTGGTTGATGACCTTCGTGCGGTCATAGCCGAGTATGTC
>AQSL01000023.1 GCA_000403035.1 Candidatus Latescibacter anaerobius SCGC AAA252-E07
ATTGTTTTTCACAGGACTTTTAAAATGAAGATTTTTCCCCAATCATCTTTAAGTTCCTAATGATATGATTGTTATGGGAGAAAGTCAAGAATTCCATTGGATTTTTTACTTTGAATACCGGACATAAAGCAGTTCTAAAAAAACATTTTCACCGCCGCAATGGTTATCATTATGATGATAAACACACGGTACGGTTTTTCCGGTATTTTTTTCACTATCTTTATCCCGATAAATATACCCATCACAATAGCGGGTGTTATAACAACATTTATAGAAAGTGTCTGAAACGTTATCGTATTCCAGAAAAAGACATGCAGCGGCACTTTCAAAAGATTGACAATCATAAAAAAAATTGCAATCGTACCAATATACACATTCTTTGGAAGATACATGGACAAGAAATAAAGCGCCATGATAGGCCCGGCGGAATTGCCTATCATGGTAGCAAATCCACCTGCCAGACCCATACCGGCGTGAAACCACCGGCTCTTGGGAATGACAATTTCTCCGCGCCGGGTGTCTCTCCAGATCATAATGGCGACACTGATCAGGATAATGACGGCTATGATACCCTTGAACTGGGTATCGGTCACCATATCGCCGATGAAAAGCCCGATACATATTCCTGCGATACTCCACGGCAAGAGACGCCATACATATTTCAACTCCGCATGACGGCGGTAATACATCACGGCGAAAAAATCGGATACACACAGCATGGGAAGCACAATACCTGCGGAAGGTCTGCCGCCGAAGATTCCCGCCATTATCGGCACAGCTAACATTCCAATGCCCGCAACACCGGCTTTCGCCAGACCAAACAGCATTCCGCATACCGCAACCAGCACCCACTGTTCCGGCTCAAGATGAAAGGATTGAAGCGTTTCAATCATAGATACTTCCACATGTTTTTGTCATCGATGGAATACATAAACTCCTGAATCTTGTAAAGAGCCGGTGCGCTGTCTTTCCCGACGCTTCGGGGAAAAAGGGTTTTTTCTGACATTTTATGCTCTTTGAACCCTCTATGCCTCCATATACGGAAACTCCGTTATCCTCAGCTTTGCCGAGCCATAGGGGATAAGCTCCACTGTTTCCGGACTGTTTTTCGTTATGACCGGACTTTCCGGCGGAGGAGCGGCGGATGCGCCATCCATGCCCCATGTAGGCACTTTACGGGCGGTGGCGGTGATGACAACCGGCGCCTTTATCTCCGAAAAACACGGCATATCAACCGAACGCTCTCTGACCTGAAACGATTGTTCCGGTTTTTTCTCATCGAGGACGAGGGCATAGTTCCAGTCGGTTGTAGGACGAACCTCGTAATCGCAGTGCGGCTTCTCACCGCGAATCTGTTTCCATCTCGACCCAATCCTGAGCGAGAACGTGAGCGGCCCGCGATGAACGGAAACCGCATTATTATAACGGTGCGAAAGCCTGATGTCCATTGGAAAATTAATGATAATACGGTCTTTTTTCTCCCATCTTTTAGTAATGGTGTGAAAATTTCCCGGTTCTGCAGGAACCGCCCTGTCCTTGTTAAGACTCACTTCCGCTCCCTGTGCCCAGGAGGGTATGCGTAATGAAAGCGGAAACGCCACAGGGGATGATGTCCTGACCTCGCATTCGATATCACCCTTGAACGGGTAATCGGTTTTTTCGGTTATACTGACCTGGGCATTTCCGATCGTAGTATTGACTTCCGATGGACCGTACGTTACCGCGGCAAGCCCGTTATCCGGGGTTCTCATCCACATGTGGGACACGAATTTCGGCCAGCCCTGGTTGAAGTTTGCGGTACAGCAGACATAATTGGGTTCAAGCCCGTAGATGTTGGCATCCTCACGGTTCGTCCAGTCACGTTTATCGACCGAACAGAGCACCTGGTTCGCCTGCTGGTCATACTGGTGAGCCCACATGTCCGCAGTAAATGCGCCCGCAAGATTATTGTAGGCAATCGATTCAAGACGGTCGGCATACGACACCTCACCGAAAAGGGATGCGAGAACCTCGAGCGAATACATGAGCTCCACAACCGCACACAGTTCTGTGCCCTGCGATGGATTTTCCCCTGAGAGATGCTCATCACCGGTGAAAATCCCGGTTGCCTGTCCATGGAACCTGTCGAGCATTGCCAGCGCAGTATCCGTTGCCGTTCGATCTTCCTCTTTTCCCGAAAACAAACTCCACATACCGGGATATTTGACAGCCATTGCGTGATTGACCACATGGGTTGCAAGGTTCGGATTATGACGGACTTTGGTCTCAATCGAAAAATAATTAAAATGATCGCTCCAGTTGTATCCCTGTGAATGGAGGAGCGTTGCAATGTTGTTTAAAATCGGGCATGGTTTTCTCTCGCAGAGCCACAGAAGGGATATAAGATATTCTCCCCAGCGGAATTTCGCCCACATGGTCAGGGGGGATTTTTCAAGTGACTGCAACAGAAGGTTAAAATATGACGCCATTGCAGGATCGACCCTGCGGTCGCCGGTTGCCTCGGCATACTGGGCAAGCACTTTCAGCATAATAGCCCGGGGCCACCATTTGTCGGTGTGATCTGTTTTCGGGCCGATCCAGCCATCATCGCCGGTATTCGACAATGTCCAGTCTATCCACCTGGCGGCTTTTGCCGTAAGCTTTTTTTCATTGAGCAGATATGCAAGCGGCACCAAACCATCGAGATAATACGGTCCCAGTTCCCATGATTCACCCTTTCCTCCGAGCCAGCCGCTGTCGGGGCCCACTTGCGGCCAGAATTCATCGAGATGACCTGACAGGCCTTCCGCCTGTATTTCAAGCTGTTCCCTGAGCCAGTCCCTCGGACGTATTGTGCCCAGCGCAAGCGGTCTAAATTTCCTCTTCCGGGCAATATCATTCGTGGTTGCCATAGTACAAGTCTCCATTTTTTTCTATGCTTTTTATATCTTTTTGCATATATATATTATCAA
>AQSL01000024.1 GCA_000403035.1 Candidatus Latescibacter anaerobius SCGC AAA252-E07
TATACTCACCATAAGCTCTCCCAAACCGATGGTCAATAGTACGATTACCATGGATACAATCAATAACTTCCTCAATATCATAATCAAACTTTTCTGTCGTATCATAAAGGTCACCCGAAGGATTTTCTTCATCCAGCCATATTCCCTGGAAAAGATATAATGGTTTTTCCTGATGATTCATATTATACTCAGCAAACACCTCGTAAAATCGTGGGAAATGCAACGTATACACACGTATCGAATTGATTCCGATTTCACCGATTCGTTCAAGCCAGCGCTGGTACTGTTCCCTGGTGGCTGCCAGTTCACCCGGATGGGTGCCGGGTACGCTTACACCAAGATTTACACCTTTAATAAATAGCGGTGAATAACTATTGCCATTCCAGATTTCAAAATAATTCCCCTGAGCAGCAAAAGGTACAGGATAGGATTTTTTTACTTCAAAATCATATTGATCTCCATCAATAAGTGGTATTCCGGTTTGCTCATAAGGTTCAATATCATCTCCTATTATAATTACTTTGTAGGTAACTGAAAATTTAGCTGTAGTTTTTATCGGTGTTTCAATGCTGCTATACGATAACGCTCCTGATGTTGTTCTATGACCTCCTCCATCCATTAAAAGCATTTTCTTCGATTCAACTTTGTTTTTACATCGCAGTTGATAAATATATATTCCGGCTCCGACACTATTACCCCAATCATCACGACAATCCCACTGAATCTGATGAAATCCGATGGAACAAGTATCGTTAATCAATGTTCTTATTTGCTGACCTAACACATTATAAATTGTGAGGTTTATAAAACCGGATTCATTCAGATAGAATGAAATGGTTGTTGTGGGATTAAAAGGATTAGGATAATTTTGTTGCAAGATAAAAATTTCCGGATTACTCTGCGTCATCTCTTCAACAGAAACTGTAACGAGCATATCATATCTGCCCTCGATGTCAGTAGTGGAACTGAATGTAATTGTTGGATCAGATTCATTAATGAATGTAACCAGAGCTTTTTCGACAGGATAACCTGAAGTATCCTTAACATATCCGAAAACAGATGCCAAACAAGGTGATGAGTAGAGCACAAATAAAGCTGATAGAATACAAACAACCAATTTTACAAAAATATTAGTTCTCATATATTCCCCATTTTCCAGATTCATTAAAACATAGAAAATAAATTAATCAGGATTCCCCAAATAACATTGGTTAAATACACAAAACCCCCATACTTTTGTTTGCAAACGAACTATAACTTTCAAAAATCCCTTTGGCAAGTGTTTTCCGCATGCTAATCGTTTAATATTTACTACGTATATGCTTGATAAATAGAGAAATATCACATTTTAGAGACACGTATCCATTGAATCAACTCAAACAGCAGCGTAGTTAAACAGAATAGCAGCGCAATCGTTCTGTCCGGGACAATATCCCGGCAAACAACCTTTCGTCTATCGCAACCTCAGCCATCCGGAATGTGACATATCTGCTGTGCCTGACAATCTTCGCTCCGATTTTGATAAGTTTCATGAGGAGGCTGCGAAGTGACCAGTGTTTGTCAGATATTTTCTAATATTATTTATTATATAATAACATGTTATGACATATTATGAAAGCATTTTTCAGGTTTAATATGGGGAATACGAATTAAAATGTTTTCAAAGGTTATTTATATATAATTTCTTTCAAACACTATTTTCTATTATGAGTTTTAATCTCAGAATCTTGAAATAAAAAATTGAAATTTTCATACTGTTAGAAATATATATCTTTTCATTCTGCATGCTACATTTTGCCTCAGTATCTGGATTCATAGTGTTTTTTTCGATAATAATTATCTACATATAATTTCCTATTGCATTTATAAGAAAAAAACGGTAAAATATTGTAGTTATAGTAGTATTTTAACATACAAATTATGGGGTCTATAATGGTAAATTTTCTCAAGCAAATTCCTCTTTTTGCTTCACTTAAAGATATAGAATTAGAGGCTATTTATCAGCTTTCACTTACCAAGAAATGCCCGAAGGATACGGTTATATTACTTGAAAATGAAGAAGGCGACACATTATTCATAATTATAAAAGGAAAAGTCAAGGTTACCACATTTTCCGAAAGCGGTAAAGAAGTAATTTTCTCGATGTTAAAAGAGGGAGACTTTTTCGGAGATATGTCTCTTCTTGACGGGAATCCCAGATCGGCTACTGTAATATCAATTGAAGATTCCGAATTAAGACTTATTCGGAGAAATGATTTTAAAACTCTTTTACAAAAATACCCGGGAATTGCTCTCATACTCCTTGAAGAACTCACCTCGAGACTCCGTAAAGCCGATGAAAGAATTGAAAGCCTCGCTATTCTGGATGTAACCGGCCGTGTCGCGGGTATCCTTCTTCAACTTGCCAATGAGCGAGGAGTAAAGTCAGAAAACAGTGTATTAATAAGATCCAGACCGACACATCAGGAGCTTGCCAACATGGCAGGAACAACACGGGAAACGGTTACAAGAGTTCTCAAACAACTTGAGAATAATAAGTACATTTCTATGGACGGTAAAGATATTACCATTCATGACCCGGAACATTTTAAACGTGAATTGTATATTTAACCTTACCTGTATAAAAAAAATCTTGCCATTTCACATTTTCTCTTCCAGATGGTTCAAAGCTTTCTAACCGATCATCTTCTTTTTACATTGATACGAAAGAAGCACTACCTTAATTTGAGCGGCACTCCTTGCTTGAACTGCTTATAGCAGTGCTTGAACAATTACTAAAATAGGGTGAAACAGATTGTATTTTTATTACACAATCATTCGTAAAGCTGTTGACGGTTCAGGGAAGTTCTTATGTAGTTCAATTTTTCCCTCGTGCCCTTTTTATGCTATTATTCCGTATTGCCTTAAAGGGCGGAGAAAAAGTCCTTTTTCACTGCCCTCTTAATACCGTTCGTTTTCACACTTCGAAATTCAGAATGTGTGGTTGTCGGTG
>AQSL01000025.1 GCA_000403035.1 Candidatus Latescibacter anaerobius SCGC AAA252-E07
TGTCGGTCATCCCTGACGGAAAAGGCGGGTTCAGGATTACCTGCGACTCAGGTGCAGAATATGTTCATGTGATTATTGAGACTCTGGGCGGTGAAGAAATGGCAATAACGTTACGGGAAAAAGACGATTCTACCCGGGAATCTCAACAGATTCTCCTTGCAAGAACATACGGCAACCGTGTTTTCGAGATAACTGCCGCCAACCTCTATGATGCTTTGCCATCTCCAACTATCCCGAACGAAATAGCCACTTTGAATGTGAACAAAAAAGTCGGTGATATACAAATCGTATACCGGTTACGTATGTTCGGTGAACGTGACTATAGAGTCGGCAAACTGGTCGTATCGGCGAAAGACCTGTTCTCTGCCCCATCACGGTTTGCATTACGTCAAAATGTGCCAAATCCGTTTAACCCGATGACTACCATCGAATATTCTGTACCTGAAGACACCCATGTGTCCCTTACAATCTATAATATTTTAGGACAGCCGGTCACGGTGCTGAAAGACGAACTATCAAATGCGGGAACACATTCGGTCGTATGGAATGCCGGGGGTCTGCCGAGCGGTATTTATTTCTATACATTAGAAACCGATGGATTTGAAAAGACCCGAAAGATGCTGTTGATGAAATAGTTTTTAGAAAAGCTTGAAACCTTTCTTCATATACCTCCCTTTACATAAAAAAGCGCCCATTATGTGATCCGGTCAGTCACTTCTTCCCCCTTATGTTCTGTGGTATAATTTTTAAAATGTGATGATTGTCAATTGTATCCCGTAGAGTGAAAGCACATGTAGTCTGTGACTGACACTCGTACTTCTTATCACGTATATGAGCATTACAGGGTAAGGTCAGGATTATCCGGCCCGAAATGTTTGAGCATTACAATTGGATCGGTGCTCGAAAGATTGGTGATCTCGACACCTGCAACAGCAGCCTCTTCGCTGACAAAATATTCGTCATGTGTCAATTGGCCGAAACGTATCATGGCAGGTGTCTCGATATCCCACACCCCCATCCGGCCATGTCCCTGCATCATAATCATACCATAGGCAGCGCTGTCCCGTATCGTAACCTTCCTGCCGGGCAGCACAGTCAGTTCTTTTGCGCTGAAATCCCTTGACTTATAACAGATCCGGTTTTCCCGGTAACCCTGAGACTGCATTTCATCGACCGGAAGAACAGGTACGGGGCGCATAAAACGGTTTTCAGCAAAGTGTGGATCGACATTCAGATCCCAGTCGATCACTTCTATCAGAAAGTCATAATCATTCATTCTGTCAGCGGGAATATTTTTCCAGAGCAGTTCTTCCTCAATAACCTGGTCGCCGGTAAGCGACTGGTACATGGCAAAAATGTCCGATGCTTTCTGCGGTTCGTAGGTACACAGACTGCCCGGAGCATGAAGAACTCCCGGGGGAATATCCCAGCCGGTGCCGATTTCAAGCTTGTAGGCCTTTGATAAATTCGTGATTTTGTTATCGCCTGCGGTGAAGTTCATCAGGCACTGGCGAACCTGTTCCTTCGTTGTTCCGGGTTCCAAACCGAAAAATGTATAGGGAAAATCACCCCCGTAATTGTTCACCTGCGGCGGAAAATAGTAGGCCTCCGGTTTTCCCTTCTGGTTGGTTAAAGCCGCATGTTCATCACGGTGATGGATATGATGCGGCAGGGCCTTTTTATTGTCAAAAAATTTCGAGTACATGGGCCAGCTTGCATACTTTTTCCAGATGCGTTCTCCGACAAGCACGCCTTTTAATTCGCTTATCGCTTCCCGCAGAAGCATCCGATGTATATCGGTTCCATCCTCAAAAACGATAAAGCTCAATCCCTCGTTCGGGCTTGTCAAAGGACCATTATCCGCCGGTGTTGTCGAAGAAAACCAGCGCTCGTCAATCCCTCCGCGCTCACCCCCGAACGCATAATAGTCATCGGGGTGCAGTTTTATCCTTCGACCCGGTATACAGAAGGAACGGGGCACCCAGTTGGGAGCAAGCCGCACTATCCCTTTTCCCTGATCAAGCGCTTTGGATGCAAATGATTTCACAGTCATGAAAATAACTCACTTTCGTTGTAATGTTTTATCTTTAATTAATCTATAGAAGTATCGTGCAGGTTTACGCAATAACGACGGAAAAAAAGTACTATATTTGTGTCGTTACGGTATACGCCTCTCACTATCCATACTCACTGCTCAAGATACTGAGACGGATCAAAGTATAACAAACTCCGTATCTCCGGATCATCCATATTTTCAGGTGTAGCGATTATAACGCCGGTATCGATACGCTTTTCAACCGGTTTACCTCTGAGATAATTCACTGCCGTTATAACTCCGAGATATCCCATCTTGAGTGGATTCTGCAGGACAAGTCCCTGCACCTCTCCTTTTGCAAGTGCCTCATTCAGTTTTTCGGATGCATCGAAACCGACGAGGGCGGTTTTCCCGGCCAATCCCCTTGCCTGAAGAGCTCGCAGGCAACCGAAAGCAACCGGTTCGTTCGGGGCAAATAGTGCATCGACTTCACTAAAACGGTTGAGCAGGTTTTCGCTCGTACGGTAGGCGGTCTCGGTTGTCGGACCGGCATACTGATTGTCGGACAATATCTCGATATCAGGGAATTTTTCAAGTATGGTAGTACGGAATCCCTCCTCACGGTTTGTGTTGGAAAGACTGCCTTCCTGATATCGAAGTAGTATGATTTTCCCCTTGCCGCCAAGAATTTCGCCGACTCTTTCTGCAGCCAGCACACCGCCTTTATAATTATCGGTTGCCACAAATGAAATGTGCTCATCACCATCGAGACCGGAATCGATTATAACGGTGGGAATGCCCTCGTTCTTTGCCTCCCGGACGGGCAATACAAGAGCACGGTTGTCAAGAGGGGCCAGCACGATAGCGCTTACATTCGAGGAGATGAACATCTCGACTATCTGGATCTGTTCCTCACGGTC
>AQSL01000026.1 GCA_000403035.1 Candidatus Latescibacter anaerobius SCGC AAA252-E07
TCCACTGTTCGAATAGGTAAAGACTTCACCCGGTTCCGTTACCAGAATTCCATACCGCCTGATTGCCTCTTCCATATGGGGTACAGGATAATTCTTATCCTCAAATGAATTTGATATGGAAAGAGTTTCATAAAAGAGTTACACAAAAAATCCGGGAACACTTTTTAATAACAACCAAAGTTTAACAAGGAAAACCATAATGTTGAAGAAACCATCACGACGATCATTTTTCGGCTCAGCACTTGCAGGAGCCGCAACCCTGTCAGCGGCATCGACTGCCAATGCAAAACCTACTCCATTCCGCCGTAAAAGCCCATCCTCGGTCGAGATGATTGAAGTAGGTATTATCAGCACAGGCAGTCACATCAATAAAATGTGGAATGTCTATATGAATCCCTATCCCGAGGAATTTCAAGATAGAGGGTACTGGCCACGTTCAACTGGCATGGTGGCAACAATGTGCTGGGACCCGAACCGGGAGTTTGTCGAAGAATGGTCAAAGAGAAACGATGTGAAAATTGTCGACAACTACTACGATATGGTGGATAAAGTGGACGCTGTAATTCTGTCAGACTATTCCTTATGCGGTTGGTTCCAGCAACTCATAAAGCCTTATCTCGAAGCAGGAATTCCGAGCCTGATCAACCGTCCCTTCGCCCTGTCACTCAAAGATGCTGTCGAAATGATCGAGCTCTCTAAAAAATACAACACCCCCATTTTCGTACCTTCCGCTTTTGAATCAAGATTCGAAGTGGTCCGTCAGAAAAACAACCTGAAACAACTCCTCGACGAAGGTGCATTGATACAGGGAGCGTTCCAAAATAATACTTCACGCGATTATACCTCTCATGGTGTTCATGGTATCTATAACCTCCACGAGGTTCTTGAGCCGGAAGTCAAAGCAGTTGGTTTCCAGACCGATAATGTATGGCGTGAATATAATACCGCTATGATGACCTGGCGATGTGGTCAGGAGAAGGGCTATGATTACTTTGCCTGCTTACAGATGGGAAGTGCCCATAAATCGTTGGGCTCGCAGCTTATCATAACGAACAAGGGGCGTCTGTTTGAACATTACGACCGTGCAGGAGGAGTATACGAGCAGCTCAGGTGGCATAATTATCCCGGTATTTTCAATTTTGCGAAAATGGTCGAGACACGTAAAATGCCCCAGACCCATGAGTATATCCTTGCGAAAACAAAGACGTTTCTAACCGGTTTTTATTCGAATCTGGAAAAAAACGGACAGATGGTCAATGTTGCCGACCTCCCCGAGACCTGGCGTGCACCTGACTGGGATCTGGACCGGATGAAAAGTGTCAAGTTTGACTGATCGTGTGCCGGAGCCAGGCCGTATTTCCGATAAACTGTTTCAATGGGTCGGCATTAAAATTAATTAAGTTCTGAGTTCCGGAATATTTTTGGTAAAACAGAGGAGGAGAAGGGTTAAAATAAAAAGGCTTCATTTTATACAAAAAGGAGTATTGAGCACATTTGCGGCTGGGATGGCTGGTTGTTCAGCTTTGAGACATCCGACTATTGAACTGAATGGGTAACAACCGCTGTGCACTTTATTCCCGGAGGTTCACAGACTCTGGATTGAAGGGAATCAGCATATTGTTGAGGAGAAACAGTTGTGATGATGTGGTCGGGAATGCCGTATCCAATGTTCGAATAGGTAAAGACTTCACCCGGTTCCGTTACCAGAATTCCATACCGCCTGATTGCCTCATCCATATGGGGTACAAGATAATTCTCATCCTCAAATGAATTTGATATGGAGAGAGTATCATAAAAGAGTTACACAGAAAATCCGGGAACGCTTTTTTAATAACAACCAAAGTTTAACAAGGAGAACCATAATGTCGAAGAAACCATCACGACGATCATTTTTCGGCTCAGCACTTGCAGGAACCGCAACCCTGTCAACGGCATCGACTGCCAATGCAAAACCTACTCCATTCCGCCGTAAAAGCCCATCCTCGGTCGGGATGATTGAAGTAGGTGTTATTTGCTGCACGGGCGGTTTTAATCACATGGAAAAAATGTGGAGTACCTTTATGAATCCCCCGCTCGGGGAACATCGCGGAGGAATCTGGCCACGAACAACTGGTATGGTGGCGACAATGTGCTGGGATCCGAACCGGGAATTTGTCAAAGAATGGTCACAGACATTCGATGTGAAGATTGTCGACAACTACTACGATATGGTGGATAAAGTGGACGCTGTAATTCTGGCAGACTATGCCGTTTGCGGCGGGTTCCCGCAGCTTATAAAACCTTATCTCGAAGCAGGGATTCCGAGCCTGATCAACCGTCCCTTCGCCCTGTCGCTCAAAGATGCTGTCGAAATGATAGAGCTCTCTAAAAAATACAACACCCCCATTTTCGTACCTTCCGCTTTTGAATCACGATACGAAGTGGTCCGTCAGAAGAACAACCTGAAACTACTCCTCGAAGAAGGTGCTCTGATAAGGGGGGCATTACAAAATAATGCTTCAAGCGAATATGCCGCACATGGCTGTCATGGTATCTATAACCTCCACGAGGTTCTTGAGCCGGAAGTGAAAGCAGTTGGTTTCCAGACCGATAATGTCTGGCGTAAGTATAATTCCGCTATGATGACCTGGCGATGTGGACAGGAGAAGGGCCATGATTACTTTGCCTGCGTACAGATGGGAGGCACCTATAGATCGATGGGCTCCCAGCTTATCATAACGAACAAGGGGCGTCTGTTCGAACATTACGACCGTGCAGGAGGAGTATACGAGCAGTTCAGGTGGCATAACTATCCCGGCATTTTCAATTTTGCGAAAATGGTCGAGACACGTAAAATGCCCCAGACCCATGAGCATATCCTCGCGAAAACAAAGACGTTTCTAACCGGTTTTTATTCGAATATGGAAAAAAACGGACAGATGGTCAATGTCGCCGACCTCCCCGAGACCTGGCGTGCACCTGGCTGGGATCCGGACCGGATGAAAAGTGTCAAGTTTGACTGATCTTGTGCCGGAGCCAGGCCGTATTTCCGATAAACTGTTTCAATGGGTCGGCGTTAAAATTAATTA
>AQSL01000027.1 GCA_000403035.1 Candidatus Latescibacter anaerobius SCGC AAA252-E07
AGAGAGTGGATTTGGAAGGGTGGCTTGAAAAAAGGACTCAGGAAGAGGAAGATGTTGATATATCTGATGATATTTAATATATTAAGGGCAAAACTTACCGGGCTCCGGGAAGGCAAAGCAGCGGGAAGGAGCAATCAGCAGTGGGCGTCTACAAGAAAGGGGAAAACTGGTATATAGACTATTACTTCAGGGGGCGGCGCAAACGCAGAAAGATAGGCCCTTCGAAGAAGCTGGCCGAGCAGGTGCTAAAGGATGTCCAGGTAAAGATTATCAAGGGTGAATATCTTGGCGTCTATGAGCAAAAGAAGATTCCCTTCAAAGAGTTCGGAGAGCGATATCTGGCATATTCAAAAACAAATAAGGCCTGGTCGACATATAAACGTCGCGATAGGTTTAGTGTCGCGCATCTGACCAGTTTTTTCGAAGGACGCTATCTGTTTGAGGTCACCTCCCGGATGATCGAAGATTATAAGGCTAAGAGACTGGAGAAAGTGGCCCCGGCAACGGTCAATCGTGAACTGGCCTGCCTGAAGCACATGTATAACAAAGCTATTGAATGGAACTATGCAACTGTTAATCCGGCAAAATCAGTCAAGTTGCTCAAGGAGCCTCCCGGCAGGCTTAGATATCTGAATCCTGATGAAGCCGGTAAACTGCTTGATGCTTGCAGCGGATATCTACGGTCAATCGTGATTACCGCCTTGAATACCGGGATGAGAAAAGGAGAAATTCTCTCTCTGCGCTGGGCCGATGTGGATCTAAAAAACCGCAAAGTTACCGTTAAAAAGCCAAAAAACAACGAGATAAGGGTGATCCCGATCAACCAGACCCTCTACCAGGAGCTGGCAAAGCTCGCGAAGCAATCAGACGACAAGGAATATCTCTTCACTAACAAAAACGGAGAACCCTTCGGAGACATCAAGAAAGGTTTTTTCACAGCTCTCACGCGGGCAAAGATAGAGGATTTCCGCTTTCACGATCTCAGGCATACCTTTGGTTCGTATTTGGTCATGCAGGGGATTGACCTTAAAACAGTGCAGCAGGTAATGGGTCACAAGGATATTAAAATGACCATGCGTTACTCACATTTGTCACCAGAATATGTGCAGGAAGCGATTGGAAGGCTGGACAAGGTATGGACACTATATGGACACCAAGGCAATTTAGAGATAAAGACATAACACTGTAACTTATTGTATATCAAAGGTTGCCCCCATAGCTCAGGTGGATAGAGCGACGGATTCCTAATCCGCAGGCCGCGTGTTCAAGTCGCGCTGGGGGTACCATTTAAAAACAATAAGTTATCCTCAATTTGCCCTTCTTTTATAATTACTACTTTTCTACGTAAAACGCAAAATAAGCAAAATAAGAGTGAACAAACATAGTGCACATTGCTACGTTTTGTTACGTTTTTAAAACAAACAAAAAACAAAAAGCAGGAGGTTACCATCATGGGAGACCACGCCGAAAGTTTTGTGCAGATCAACAAAAATTTGTTCAATTCAATTCGTGTTGAGTTAAAAACATATAAAGGGAAAGAATTCCTTGATTTGAGACAGTATTATCTTGACGATATAAAAGATATATGGTCTCCAACAGCTAAAGGGATAACAATCCCGCCCGAAAAAATCAGTGAGCTGATAGACGCCCTCGAAAAATTTAAGAAATGAGGGGGCAGAAAAATGAGCGCTATAAAATTTTTTCCAAAGTGCAATGGTGTTTACCTTGAAGGCGAATTTCTTTCAAGTAGAGCGTTTCGGGAATTAAATCTATCTGATTTAAAAACATATTTAATTTTTCGGGCAAAATGTAGATATGTAGGAAAAAGCGAAGCCAGAAAGACAGGCGCCAAAATAGGGACGATCAAAAACAATGGAATGATAGAATTTTCCTATGCAGAAGCAGAAAATTATGGAATACCGCAGACAACATTTTCGAGGTCTATAACCAAACTTATCGATTTAGGGATTATTGATGTGAAAATTCCAGGCGGGATAAATCGAACAACAAAGTACGAAATTTCCGATCGGTGGAGAAAGTACGGCACAGATGATTTTAAAAAAAAGAGAAGGCAAAAACGAACGGGAAATAAATTTTAATATAGCAATAAAGTATTATTCTCACAACCATACACGGTTGTTACATAACAACCATAGACGGTTGTTAAGGTAAATTTTAAACAACCATAGACGGTTGTTACAAATGAGCAATAATGCGGACTTAATTACAGTTATTATAATGGATTAAGTTGAATTTACCGAATTATGCGCCTCTAACAACCGTCTATGGTTGAGTAATAATATTATACCATTAGGGGTATTAAAAAAAAGACTGACAAATACGTATCTATAAAAAAAAGCGCCCAAAAAATCCAGAGAACACAAGGGGGGAATAAAAATGGGTAAAGAGAAAGGTTTTAATTGCGAGAAATGTCCTCATTATAAAACATGTAAAAACCTTTGTGCAGCTGCCGAATATTATGTTGATCAAGACAATGTTCCCAGGCGTGAACATACTTTACCGTCAAGAACATTTGACATCATTCCAGGTTCCAAGGGATCTGCGCATAATATAATTAAAAATTCAACTAAATCAAAAAAAGAGCAAATTTATGAACTTTTTTTTCTGGACAAAAGAATGGTGTCGGATATTGTTGTTTTGGTTGGTGTTAGCGATAAGTACATTTATAAAATAATTAAAGAAGTAAAGAAAAAAGCTGGTATAATTTAACCAAAAAGTGGTTGAAAAAGACTAAAGTGAAGAGACTATACAAAAAAATTAACATCTTTGTTGGAGGTTATTTTAATGAAAAAATTAGATACATTATCTTTTACTTTCGATGATTTTAGCCCTATAGTAAAGGACTTAATTACATCGATTTCCAAGGGTATTAAGTTTGAGTCTCGCGTTGTATGTGAGAATATAATCATAAAATGGATGGTTGATTTTGACGCTAACCAGCAAACATGGGGAGAACACACGGTAACATTAGATGAATTTGTAAAAGAAAACAACGTACCAATTACTGGTATTAAGCTTTATGAAATTCTTTTTTCTCATAAGGTAAAA
>AQSL01000028.1 GCA_000403035.1 Candidatus Latescibacter anaerobius SCGC AAA252-E07
CCTCATAATGGAAAACAGTAATAATGACAAAGGCAAAAAATGGCAACAAAGTGACGGTTCATTACACGGGCAAACTGGATAACGGATCAATATTTGATACTTCAAAAGACCGGGATCCGCTTACATTTACCCTCGGCGCCGGCGAGATTATACCCGGCTTTGAAAAAGCGGTGATTGGTATGGATACCGGCGAGTCGAAAACCGTACATGTTCCTACGGATGAAGCGTATGGCTCACGTATGAAAGAACTGGTGACGGTGGTAAAACTCAAAGATTTTCCGGAACACCTTACCCCTGAACTCGGTCAACAGCTCAAAATTCCACGTGATAACGGCAAACCCCTCATCGTATCGGTGACCGATATTTCCGGATCGAATGTAACACTGGATGCCAACCACCCACTGGCAGGTAAAAATCTGACGTTCGAAATAGAACTTGTAGAGGTCCTGTAACTTTTTATTTATGGTGAGCGGGCTTCTGCCGTTTCCATAGCAGATGTATATAATATTAACTGATAACAAATTACAAAGAATTTTGGGAAATTACAAGTATGACATCTAAAGAGAGACTTCAAATTGCAATGGATCACAAGGAACCTGACAGGGTTCCTTATATGGTTACCTTTGTGCCTGAAGTAATCCTTGTACTGAAAGAAAAATTTAAAAATGAGCTTGAAAATATCGGTAAAAATATAGAATTGAAATATCAGGGAATAACAGAACTGGATATTTTATTTGAACATGATATGCTTCTTTTAACGTACGGGATGTCAACAGGATACTATAGAGAAACCGATTCGGACACCTATGTCGATGAATGGGGAATCAAGTGGAAAAAGATTCCCTACGACACCATAAACGGCACCGGTTATTACACCGAGATAGTCGAGTTTCCTCTTGCCGACGACAGTAACATCGACAGTTATATTCCTCCGAATCCCGATGACGAAAATATGGGATACGCCGATGAGATAATCAAACGGTATGGAAATGAAAAGTATATCTGCGGAATTATCGACTGCTCAATATTTGAGGCCCAGAAATACCTGAGAGGAATTACCCAGAGCCTTATCGACCTTGTGGCAAACAAGGATTTATCACATAAAATCATGGATATGTCTGTGGAATACCATTTACAGCTTGGATACAGACTGATCGAAAGAGGAGTGGACATGCTCTGGATTGCCGATGATTACGGCGCAGAAAACACTATGATTATATCACCCGATACGTTCCGTGAAATGATAAAACCGAAAATGGGGTACATGATTAATGAACTGAGAAAAAGAGATAACAATATCAAAATCGCTTTTCACAGCGACGGTTATATCGAACCTATCATCGACGACCTGATCGATGTCGGTGTTGACCTCCTTAATCCGATCCAGCCGGAATCAATGGATCCCGCCCATATCAAAAAACGGTATGGAGACAGGATCGCTCTCTGGGGAACGGTGAGCACCCAGTCCACCTTTCCTTTTAAAGGACCAAAGGATGTCGAGCAGGAGGTAAAAGAGAGAATACAAACCTGCGCTCCCAATGGTGGATTCTTACTCGCTCCGACTCATAATATACAACTCGATACACCGTTTGAAAATATTGATGCATTTTACAGCGCAATAAAGAAATACGGCTCTTATCCACTTAAAGTATAATCATTGTGCGCTTGTATGATAATCCTTCCAAAAGTTCGTATTTCGTAAAATATTCCTCGCTCAATTCATACATACGTCTTTCAATTTTCAAAATGTATTCGCCCGTAACACTCACCAGTAGTTCCTGAATAATCATTTTTTCATGGATAAATTGTTACGCATTCGGTACTGAATTTTTTCTGAAAGATATCATTATACCGTATGCCGGTGATATATCCCACGACAAAACAGGACATAAGACACATGCTACGCCTGAACGACAGGCAGTATCGAACGTCACGAAGAACGTATTGGCATGTCTTGACGGTATATCAATATTGGTGCAGGTTTAGCAGCGTCGAACGAATACCGGAGGGAACATCGCAGGAGAATGTGGCGAGTGGCTCAGAATACTCTGAAAGTCACACCATTGTAACAGGATAAAGAAAAGGCAAAGCTAAAACAGGATCGTTTCGATTTTTAAATCTTCTTCAGCAGCGAGATTGACGTCTACAGGATCAATTTTCTTCTTAACCGAATTGTAAACCAGACGAACGATCGGACGTTCAAGGCTATCCTCGTTAAGATGGATCACAACACCGAAATGGTTTGGATAATTACCATTAAGAATTCTGATTGTTGAACCTACCGGATAGACAGGAGCAATTGACATAAAATAACGTAATGCATCCCGGTTGAGATGTGATCCTTTCATTTCACGCATTATTTTAATAACTTTTTCCGGGGCGTATGCCTCACGGTAAGGCCGGTCGGATGAAAGGGCATCATATACATCGGCAACCGCCACAATGTGTCCGTAGAGATGAATTCTTTGCGGCTCTTTCGGGATATCCAACCGGTTATTGCCTTTCAGTCCGCGGGGATAACCCGAGCCATCCTGTTTTTCATGATGCTGGAGGGCAATATGCGGCGGAAGCACACCTATCGCCGGTACATCCTTAGTAAGTTCGTAGCCTATGAGCGGATGAGCTTTCATTTTTTCGTACTCTTCATCTGTCAGTTTGCCGGGTTTATTGACAATCTTTTCAGATATAAACGTTTTCCCTATATCATGGAGAAGACATCCGACACCAAGTTCACGGAGTCTTTTACTATCAAGGCCGATTCTCCGCCCTAACATAATCGAGACGACGGCCACATCAATCGAATGTTGAAAGGTATAATTATCATACGTTTTGATTGAGTTCAATCCCAGGGTAACATCGCCAGCGAGAAGCTCGTCCACAATATTACCGGCATCGCTTGTGATTTTTGTGAGAGCGGGATTATTTCTAAAGGTATTCTTGAACTGCTCGGAAGAAACCGCATCGATAACCGCCGTGTACGATTCATCCTTCATTTCTTTGGCAATATCATCAAACTCTACAAAAAGCTCTTTCATATGTTTAATGGTTGCTCCGCGAACCATCTCGGAGATGCTTTCCTCCGGCTCCA
>AQSL01000029.1 GCA_000403035.1 Candidatus Latescibacter anaerobius SCGC AAA252-E07
ACCCTTGTAATATATCCTCTTTATTCATGCTAATTATACTTTATTGGCCGGCCCTTGACAGCGCATTACCCGGAGATTATGAGTTTATCACCAGACTTTTAAAGCAATGGGTAACAATTATATTTGAGATAGAACGTTATTAAGAGCAAATGGATTCACTGAGACGAGGAAGATGGTGGTGGTGAAATAGGAACAGATGAACATGAAAGACAAATAGACGCTCTACAATCTACTATCTCCCCTTGACACGTACAACAGAATAGTGCCAGCACAGAAGAAAGTCACTTACAGTGGCGGTATGCAATGCAGAGGGGTGTACAAGTCGTCTGAAGTACTGAAAAAAGGGGAGCATTATAGATATGCCCTGAACAAACCATGTGTATTTATCATTCTGGTATTTTAGGGCATTCTGGAGCTGTTTATCGGGGACTTTTCACCTAAATGCGAGCTTAAGATTATAGCTAATATTCATAGGACAGTAGAAGAGTGTAAATAATTACACCTCTATGTAAGTAATCTCATGATTCATTGTATACCTGCATGTGTATAATATACTTTCACCATATCCAATTACTTGATAAAATTGTAGTTAATAAGATATTAAAATGTTCCATATAGTATTTAATCTGAAATATTTTATTTAACATTTTTCAATACTCCTTTTACGTGCTCGTATAATCCTCATCATGTTTATAAATCATTCAATAAAACAATTATCCGTGTTTATCTGTATTCATCCGTGGCAAAATCCCTTATGCCTTGTGCCTTTCAGTATTCCCCGTATCTTTTTGCCGCCTCGACCAGGAAATGAATATTCTCAAAAGGCGTTTCACTCAAGACGCCATCTCCGGTTGCGAGAGTGTATCCTCCGTCTTCCGCGGCATCTTCGATACAATCTTTAACTATTTGATCAATTTCATCAAAATTCTTATCCCTGAGCATGAATGGATCAATGCCGCCTTTCAAAGCGAGTTTATCGCAAAACGCCGCTTTCACTTCTTTCAAAACGAAATCGCCGTTATCGGGCGTTTCGAGGGGGCAGATCATGTTTACCCCTGCTTCGAAAATGTCATCCAGCAGTTTACGGCCTTTTCCGTGAAGGTGGTAGTGATAGATTTTATCGTATCTTTTTGCAACTTCCCCGACCGCCTTTATTACCGGTATGTCCCACTCTTTGAACAGTTCGGGCCCTATGATATCGAGGGTGGAACTGCCGCAATTCAGGAAAATGCCATCGACACTTGTTTTAAGGCATGTTTGTTCAGCGATGCCTGTCAGATACTCGATATATTTTTTCTGAACATCCCTGAAATAATCCGGGTGTTCGTAAAGGTCGAATATAACCTGGACAGCGCCGCCTTCCCTGAAAAAAGTAAGGAATTCGTAGAAGGTATTCCCGATGATGCCCTCGCAGATACCGTAATCGCCGGTTTCCTCGTACGCCTTTTCTATAACTGTATAATCAAGCGCTTCCGGATCATCAAAAAAATATTCTTCGAGTTTGGGAATATCATCAAAAACATCTTTAACGGCATGTACTATCGACCAGAGATCATAATCAAAACAGGAATGTTTTGTCTCATGCAAATCACCTTTCGATGTTTTGTAAACGACCTCAGTTTGAATCAAACCATCATTGACAAAAGTTGACTTGCTTTCGACCATATCATTCTGTCTTTTCGATGGACATGGTTCCACCGGCACCCATGCTTCACAACCAAAAAATTTGTATGCATCGAGCTGCGCTTTCCACAGGGGGATTTTCCCGAAAGGGGTTCCGCTGAACTCGTAAAAAGGTCTTCCCGATACCCTGAAGGGTATCACATCCCAGAGTTCGGGTGATACCGGCACCCTGTCGGGCTTTTCATTTCTGAAAGCGGCTGTGATACGGTCTTTCGGGGTCATTGTTGTATTAACCTCCTTATTTATCTGAAAGCTTTCAGCAGTCATCTATCAGCTTTTGTTATTGCTGTATACTAACAAATCTTGAATTCTTTAGCTGTATCTATCAAAGCATGCACATTTTCCACCGGGGTGCCGAATGATATGGGTGGGCCACAGCAGGATAAAAAACCGCCGTTTTTTCCGGCTTTTTCTATCTGATCAATAACTTCTTTTTTTACATCATCTGCGCTTCCATGTAATAAGGTCTTCTCGCCGCTTACATTTCCGAACAAACCAATTTCGTTTCCAAGAATATTTTTTATTTCACCCACATCCAGAGTATAGTTTTTTCTGGATTCGTCAATCATCAGCCCCCTGATATTGGTCTCTTTAATAAATGTAACCAATGGGTTAATATTTCCCCAGAAAGCAATTATCGGGAAAAGTCCGAGTTTATCAATTTCCCTGTAAAAATCCCTTTGAAGAGGGAAAACGAGATTTTTATATATATCCGGGGAAATCAAATCGGCAGTCACATACGATGCTGATTGGGAGTAGCCATGCGCGCCATAATTCTTTAATGCCCTTGCGAAATTCAACTGCCTTTCATACATCCCTTCAGCAAGATACACAAACATCCCGGGATTTTCCATCATTGCAATCATGCCGCGTTCAAAACCCAGAATTCCGTCCTCATCCATCATATCGTGGAGGGGGCCCTCGGTAACAAGGAAAATAAATACTTCGTCGCCGTACTTTTCCGAAAGAATCCCGACATGGTCAAATTTCTTCTTTTTAACCAGTTCTTTCGGGTTCAGGTATACTATATCGAGTAACTCGTCAATGACCTTTTTCGATTCAAGCTTTCTTACTGCCCCAAGCAGATCAACATATTGTTCATCGTTTATTATCGCTTTTTTTGATTCGAAAAATGCCTCGGCACAATGAATATAATCGGGTTTGAATGTCTCTTGAAAATGAATTTCAATATCTGCCAATTTTTCCCCGTGAATTTTCCATGCATCCTTTTCTCCGCTGTAATCAGAAAGAATTCCCTCGAGGGCAAACTTGTACATGCCCCAGCCATGAACTCCGGCAGGGATTCTTTCTGTCTTTTCTCCATAAAGCGCTTTAATTACAAGTTCTTTTGAATTCATATTCTTTCTTCCGGTTTTAAATTTCTTTAACACCCTTTAATATTAACCAATAAATTAATCCAGTAGTGTCCGGTACAATTATACTTTAAAACATATAAACCTATTTAAAGACAAGTAACAAATTATAAGATAATT
>AQSL01000030.1 GCA_000403035.1 Candidatus Latescibacter anaerobius SCGC AAA252-E07
CCGGAAAGGGGGCAAATAAAGGATGCTGTTTAAACTCGATAAGCAGATAGTATTATTATCATTTATTTAAAATATGAGAAAATAATTATGATATGTGTCAGTTTTTTTTGTCCCCTCGTATACCTTCACGTGAATCAGCTTGGAAACATTCACTCGTTCCGGCAGTTATTGTCGTGTGGCAATTATTTCCTTGCCGGACGAGGAGAACGTGAATGTTTCGGCCGGTGAAGACGAATCGACGCCGAACTCGAATTTGCCGGGCCAGCCCTTTGAGACGAACGTGGTCTCGGATACCGGGTAAAGCTTACTCCACTCGATCATAGGTGCGTTATAGTGCCCCTGGGCACCTTCGAATGAGAGGAAGTTTCCGCCTTTATAGCTTAATATGTAAGTGTTATCACCGGCAACGTATGTGCCTTCGAGTCGTTTGAAGTTCTCTGGTGCAAGGTCTATCGCGAAGTCAAGCACAAAGCGCAGTCCTTCGATATAGGCGCTGGGCTGAATCGTACCGTGATTTCCGTTAATCGTATATAATTCGTCGAATTTCAGGCTTGGGTAATTGCGTGATTTGAATTTCTCAGCGAATGTTCGGGCGCCGTATGTCAGGTGATCGTTCTTTCCCGATGCAAGAAAAAGTTTAACCGGAAAATCGTCATGATGTGCGGCGTACTCCTCCTCGAAAGCCAGAATATCAGAATTTACCGCAGGGGCGCATGCGATGTAGTTCTCGAACATGTCTGTCGCTTTAAGAAGTGTGTAAAGGGTGAACTGTCCGCCGAGTGAGTGCCCGAAGAGTGTGCGGTCTTTTTTAGACGTCCGGTAATTTTTCTCGACAAATGGGATGAGCTCTTCCCGGAAAAATCGAACGAAATCAGTGGCACGTTCGGTGGTTTGGAAATCTCTTGAACGCCAGTTTCTTTGGCCGGGCCGGTATGCAACAGAAATGGCGATGTGTTCCTTGACCATGTTGCCCCAGATCAATGATCCGTATGGCTGTGATGTGTATACGAAATACTGTTCACCGTCGATGATGTAGAGCGTCGGGTAGATTGTGTCGGGATTGTTTTTATAGCCCCGGGGCAGCGTGACATAAACGCCGTACTCGTAATCCATGATCTTAGAATAAAGAGCGCGCTCTTCTGTGTTGGGAATTCGTACCTGCGGATAGGTTTGCGCCTGAGCGGAAACGCAGATAAGACACAATAGCATTGCGATGACGATAATCCTTGATTTATTCATTTGTCCTCCGTGATCCAAGCTTTTGAAAAGGCGGTCAATCTGATTTTCCATATATCAAAATTATTTAGATTACATTTTAACTCAAACATCATTGTTGTAAAAAGTTATTCAAACCATAAGTCTCTCAGGTGGCGTTTATTGTTCAAAGTATCTAAACCGATATTCCCCATATCAAATTCACGAATAATCAAATTTCGAAGCAATCTTATTAGTGAAAGAATAGTAATGCCCATACATCATTTATAAAAGAATATTCTTATCGGAGTTCTATGAAATACACTTCCTCTGTAAATTGGTAAATGACGTCTTTTTTTCTGTTGCAGCCGTTCATCCCAGTACACATTGTTTTGAGGATATCATTCCGTAATTATCGCAACGATCATAAATATGCAACAGATAAACCGAGTTGTATATCAGGGTTAAAAACCACCCACATTTTTAACCGCGGGCTTCTTTCTCGGGACAAGAACTGCTGTATTATCCGGTATAGGCATCCCTAACTCCCACATGCAGGAACGCAGCATCAGTTGCTGCCATGCGGGATGCTGCCAGACGAACTCAGTGTGCCCGGGGAGCATAACCACGACACGTCCCTTCCCATATTCGAAGCACCAGCCTGCGATGGTTTCACGGTGATCGCGGGTACCTTCGCTGTGGAACAAAATAGTGTGATTCGGATTTTTCAGACGTGCAAAAAACTGCTCGTCATCCTCTACCCAGAAATCAAATCCTCTGGTGATTGGATGGTCCTGATTGAAATTCTTGTACAGCACCGGCTGGACAGGCGGGTGGAATCCCCACTCGTGGCCGAGTATTTCAAACAACTTCGGGGGAGGGTTCCAGATGGAATTGTGGAGACAGATATAGCCCATCCCACGGTTTTTTATACCGTCGATGATGGCATCCTCCTGCTCGGGAGTCATATAGGGTGCCGCCGGGGGGCGTTTCTCGACCAGTCCTTCCGGTGTGTAACCAACCGACCAACCTTTATACGTGTTGCTTCCGACAAGTGTGATGAGAATATCCGCCTTTGCGATGTTTTCCGGTGTCAGAAACTCGCTGTACTGTGTGAACAATATTCGCCAGTCCATTTTTGCCAACATATCGCGGAGGTTTATTTCCATATAAATCGGATTATGACAATGCTGACCCATAAATGCAAGTATTATCGGACGGTCATCCTTTTCTAAAGCGGCTTTCGCATCCCGGGGACTTGCAAGATTCATTGCAGTTATTCCTGTAACACCGGCAACACTTTTTTTCAGGATGTCGCGTCTTGATGGATTCTGAGGTTGTGACATTTTTAGTTTCCTTTCTCAAAGTAATACAGGATTCCTTCAATCGTTATAACTTATATATTAATAATATCTTATTGGTATATGCTTTAACGAAGAACAGAATATTCAACTCAAACGCAATCCTCGTTTATCAGACAGACATTTCCATATCGGAATTATCTATTCTGACTTATATTTAAGTTTTATACTCTATTCGTAAATCATTGGTAATCCCTCCCAAGCTTAAATATGAGCTACTGAGTCAACACAACCATGCAAAATCCGATGGAGCCGTAAATCTTGGGAAATAACTCGAACAAAACGCTGCCACCTATCGCTCGTTAACTTTTTAGCATTGTTGAATAATCAAGATTACCCATATCAAATTCTTGGAGGATTATAGCTCTCCATAATTCTGTTGTCAACTTTTTATTACTACTTTAAATTTTTTCAACAAATATTCTACTACTTATTAAGAGTTCGATTCCACAGATTGTATATGATAATTGCCCTAAAATTTTTCAGTTAGAAGACACCTCCGGATTAATTCAAATAAAAATAATGAAATATTATATTAATCAACATCGCAAGCGTTCAATTCGAGATAATATTTCGGCAAACAACCTTTCGTCTATCGCAACCTCAGCCATCTGAAACGTGAAGTATCCTCTGTGTCTGACAAACTCGAAAAGCATTATTCGGGTTTAATATGGGGAATGGGGGT
>AQSL01000031.1 GCA_000403035.1 Candidatus Latescibacter anaerobius SCGC AAA252-E07
GCAAATTTATTAAAGAAATATTCAAATCATTTTATCAGTGTCATATTTTTAACAGCCACATGCTCCCCGTTTTTCAATCTCGATATATAAATTCCCGAAGACACAGTATTGCCATTATCATCTTTCCCGTCCCAGATTATTGTATGAGTACCCGCCTGAAAATTTTCTGCAAGCAATTCTCGCACTTTCTGGCCCATGATGTTGTAGATAATGAACGATGTAAAACCGGAAGAAGGAAGTGAAAATTCAATAGTTGTTGTGGGATTGAATGGATTGGGGAATGAGGAAATTACAATAAATGGGCTTGATTCAGCGGTTGGTTGTTCCACATCTGCGGATTCGTCAAATAGTTGATATACACCAACATCCGTACCAATCAATTTGATGTTTTGTCTGTCCACATATATGGTGTATATATATTCCGGCGCAATGCCCTCGTATTTTTCATAGCTGAACCACAAGTCATTATAAAACCACTGAAATCCATAACCACTGCCATTTGCAATCCAAAGCACATCATCATGATCTATCGCTATGGTAGAAACTCCGCCATATCCAAATTTTTCGTTCAATCTTCCTTTTTCTTCGGTGTAATTTTTCCATTTTATTCCATCATACTTAACGATTTGAGATATTACATTGCACCACAGGATCCCTTTGCTATCAAAAACCAAATATTTAAAGGGCGCGTCCCATTCATCCCGAAAAGGTTTATGTAACGTCCAGGTCTCCCCGTTAAAACTGTTGAGATTTTTCCAGGTACCAAACCAGAGAACACCGTCAGGACTTTCTGCAATAGACAATATGTTATTATTCATAAAATGTGTGGTTTCACTTGTATAATCAGTCCATAAACTCCCGTCGAAGGAAGACAAACCATTCTTTGTGCCAAACCATATTGTGCCGTTTCTGTCCTCAAATATAGTATTCACATTATTATCTGGAAGCCCACTGTTTTTTGTTGTGTAGTGCGTCCATGTTTCTCCATCGAAACACGCGGCACCATTAGCAGAACCGAACCATTTCCTGTTCAACCTGTCTACAATGATCGATTTAATTGAATAAATACCCTCATCGTAAGTTATCCATTCTGTACCATCGAAACGTGAAATACCTTTATAATACGTTCCAAACCACATGATACCATCATGATCTTCGGCAATAGAATAAACTTCATTCTGTGCGATACTGTTAATACGGTGGCTTTTAGATGATTTGCCGTCGTAGCTCCACAGACCTTCTATTCCTCCAAACATCCATAGTACACCATCTTCATCAACATCAAAGATAATTCCATATGTGCGCATTTTTTCCGGAAAAGTTTCTTGGGATAATACTATTTCCCATTCTTTTTCGTCGTTGAACCTGTAGAGCACACCAAAACAATACGCCCATACATTTCCGTCGTTTCCGATAAAGAATGAAGAAGGGGTTTTTTCTTCGCCAGAGGGATCATGCTTCTGCCATTTTGTTCCGTCGAAACTTGCTATTCGGGCATCCCAGGAGGTAAACCATTTTACATTATTTTTATCGACTATAATACCGTATACATAACTCAGTTCAAATATGCTATCTTCATTCGTAAATTCTTTCCATGTGCTGCCATCATATTTGTAGATTTTATTATCTGAAGTGCACCAGATATAACCGTTTTGATCCTTTGTTATGGAGCCTGTGCCGCCTATGTTATAATGGATTCGTTCTTTTCCATCGAAACAAGTAACACCATCGCCCGCAATCCATATGTTTCCCTCGTCATCCTCGACAAAGTCATTTACTGAATAGAATTCCCTATCTTTATCAGGGTAAGTGACCCATTTTTCACCGTTATAATATGCAATACCGAGTCGGTCGGTTCCAATCCAAACATCACCATCAGGTCCTACATACAGGGAACGTATGTAGTTGGATGCAAGACCGTCTAATGTAGTGAAAATGACATGAGATTCCGTTTTCCTGTTGTAACACACAACTCCGCCGCCGCTTGTGCCGTACCAAATATAATCGCCATGTATTCCTATACCGTTAATATTATCGACGTTTGTATAAGCCTGTAGCCATAAATCCCCAGCAGACACGGAAACCGAAATACAAACAGATACAGCACATAATAGCAAGTATTTCAACATCTTATCAACCTTTCGTTTATGTTACGGTCAATAAAAAAACACATTATGCAATTAAGTTGCTTTTATATAATTTTAAATAATCAGTGTCAGTGCTGTTAAGTGAAATTACTGTTATCCTTATCAAGCACCGTTTTTATAACTTTTTACATACCTTACCGGATCCTGAAATCCCGCCATGGAAAAACCTCGAAGCCTGAGCAGGCAGCTGTCGCATCTTCCGCAGGCCAGTCCTTCGGGCGAAGGGTCATAGCAGCTCGATGTGAGCGCATAATCGACACCGAGATCCATGCCGGTTTTAATGATCTCGGCCTTGGTCATGTTTATCAGGGGAGTATGAATAGTTATGGTATTTTTTCCGACTCCTGCTTTTGTCCCGAGATTCGCCATTCGCTCGAATGCTTCTATGAATTCGGGGCGGCAGTCGGGATAACCGGAATAGTCGATGGCATTGACACCGATGTAAATATCATGGGCGCCAATGACTTCTGCCCATCCCAGCGCATATGAGAGAAAAATAATATTCCGTGCGGGCACATATGTTACGGGGATTTCTCCGGCAATTTTTTCAGGCGGTCTGTCTTTCGGGACATCTATGGAATCTGTAAGCGCAGACCCGCCAATTGTACGAAGATCGATTTTGACCTCTATCCGATGCGTGACTCCCATGGAATCGGCGATACGCTCGGCGGATTTGAGTTCCCGCACATGTCTCTGGCCATAATCAAAACTCATAACACATGGCTCGAAACCATCCGCTATCGCAATCGCAAGGGTTGTCGAGGAATCTATACCACCGGAAAGCAAAACAACCGCTTTTTTCTTTTTCCTGCCCATCAGTCTGGATCTTCGCGGTACGTAACACGGTATCGGTCACTTTCGGCTATGGTGACCGTCATTACCCGGACATTATCATTATTGAGCTTTTCGGAGAGCAGGTCGAACATGAGTTTCCCAAGATTTTCCGCAGTTGGGTTCATACGTTTAAATTCCTCGATATCGCTCAGATTTTGATGATCGAAACGACTTACAATATCATCGAGGACTCCGGAAATCTCCTTAAAATCAATGCACATCCCGAGTTCATCAAGTCTGCTTGCCCTGACAGTTGCGGAAACTCCCCATGTATGACCATGAATACGGGCACAATCACCTTTATAACCCTTCAGTCTGTGTGCAGCGGCGAATTTCGAATCAACCGTAAGTTCGTACATAGGTATGACTCCTAAAAGTCTTGTGATAAACTATAAGGGTCAGTATTTAAGCTGTCAAGGGTCAAAGCGAAGCGTTGATTTACAAGCCCTTGACAGCAACACAGTCACATATTTCATACAGGGGCGCGTAAAAAATGACTTTTTCACCGCCCTCTTATATTTCAATTGTATCCCTGTTTAAATGATAGCCACTACGGGATA
>AQSL01000032.1 GCA_000403035.1 Candidatus Latescibacter anaerobius SCGC AAA252-E07
TCCTGCCCCCTCCGGGGGAAGGATGTCCGCAGGACAGAAAGGGGGCTTTGAAACGGCTTCTTTTTAACAAAGCGGAGTTAACTCGATAAGCGTTTAATACTATTAAGATTTTGCACACCAATACTAACGCCATATGAATTAAACGGAATGTAACGGTTACCAGATTTAAACACTTTTGTTAGCGGGGCAGATCCCATTGAATTTAGACCGGATAAAAAGGCGAGAGTTTATTTGGTTTTCATCCTGTACTGCACTGGCGGGAATAACAACCTGCACCACAAGTAAACCGAAAAAAGAGCACGTAGAAACAAAGGATAAGGGAATTATAATGACTGAAAATATGTTTCCACTCATTGAAGTATCAGGCAATTCCCATGAAATGGGTTATCAGCATGGCGTACAAGCTGCAAATATAATAGAACGTTACCTTTTATGGATTGAAATGATGACAGGTAAATCCAGGGATGAGTTATGCCCGAAAGCTATGAAGTTTCTGCCATTTTTCGAGAAATTCAGCCCCTCGTATGTTGAAGAAATAAAGGGATTGGCGAAAGGAGCAGATATAAGTTTTGAAGAAGCGATGCTCTGCCAGGTTCGAGACGAAGCCGATTATATGAATGACGGCGGATGTACTGCATTTGCTCTCAAAGGTTCAGCAACCACAAACGGTCAAACTTTAGCCGGCCAAAACCAGGATTTGCCACCGGAATATTCGGATGTGGCAATTTTACTCAAAGTAAAGCCAACTGACGGACGTCCGAGAGCCATCATGTTCACCTTTGCCGGACAGCTTGGATATACCGGTATGAATGAATATGGAGTTGCCCATTTTCTCAATGCTGTCTATGATCCAAAGTGGCAACCCGGCATTAATCATTACCCACTCAAACGAGTAATGCTGGAGATGCAGACAACGGAGGAATGTGTCAAATTGTTTAAAAAGAACAGGACATGTTCGTCCCGCAATCATTTACTGTGTGACGGCAGAGGCAGTATAACCGATATTGAAGTCCGTCCCGAAGGTATCGCTGTTTTTAAGGATGAACATCCCGACTGTATTGTGCATTCCAACCATTATATAACACCTGAATTTTCCATTCATAATACCAATTCATTACCCGATTCCCGCGATCGATTTGACCGTATGCACTCTCTTATCAAGGAAAACTGGGGTTCCATTACCCTACAAACCATGAAGGCCATACTTGCCGATCACGAAGGCTATCCACACAGTATCTGCAGACACGGACAAGATATGCACAGCATCTCCGGTTATATCGCCGAACCAGCGAAAGGGCTTTTTCATGTAAGACGAGGTCATGGCTGTACAGGTAACTGGCACGCATACGAGGTTTAAATAGATTAATAGGGAATGTTATGATGTGACCTGCCCTCCAAAAACCGGACCAGATAAAATGTTAGTATTCGGCGGAATTCAACAGTACGTTTTTTATGATGTATATGCTCTAACAAAAGGAGAGGACACATATGATGCGGCGAAAACTGTGTATGCGGAAATGCGATACGGTCGTTCAATTCTTTGTGTACAAAAAGTGGCGCTATGCAGACGCATAGTGTGGTATATGTTTAATTGCTGTAATGCTAATTCGATACTTTTTTAATAAGAATGACCCAATCTTCCTGAGGATCCCGTGGCGGAGGCCCCAAAGATACCGTTTCCTCTGCTTGAAAACGTCGCGGAGCACCCTCAAACTGGCCTGTTCTGGGATTATACCATTGCTGTTCAAAGGTTCCATCAACGTCCCACATTGTTAATTCACCACTCTGTTGGGAAACGGGCAGATAAACTGCATAGATTTCTCCGTATTTTGCAAACACCTGAGAACCACCCAGATCTTTCGTGCCAAGAACCAGACCCATATCGTCAGGTTCCATCTCCCAGAATGGCAGATGCTCCTGCATGAAACATCGAGCATACCATGTCCATTGCCACATCTTTTCAACAGTTTTAAAACTCTCGTTGCTCCTAAACCCATCCATAATATATTCGATACTACCCCCGGACAGATATGTAGGCCACAATAACTCTTTTCTTACCTGTACCTGGCTTTCCGGACTCAACGGCATAAATTCATCCAGATTAATGGGTAACGGACGTCCTGCGACCTCGGTTAACCGGCGCCATTTTTCTACACGCTCGCCCCATTTTGCGTTGCCCTGGTAAAATTGAAATGATGTCGTGCTTATTCGCTTATCGCCTAAAAACGGAAACCAGTTGGGATCCGGATCACGGCCTTCGTTATGAACAGTGACCGGATGATCGTAGGGGTCGACATCAATGATATATTGCGCAAATTCCCGAACACGTTTCGGTGTCAAATCAAAAGACAGATCATACTCTTCGGACAGATTCCACTGCAGCGCATTATAATGACCGAAACGAGCGATTATTTCGCGATAAAAAAGTTTTCGCTCAAGGCCCAGTTCGGCATTATCCAGCTCGCGCTTGTTCATTTCTTCCGCTTCGTTTAGTACAAAATGGAGGAAAATACTATTCCGTTGGGCATATTCAAAAACGATATTCCATTGATGTAGTTTGCTTATGTCGTAATGCATATTATCATTATCCGGACTGCCTTCAGGATCAATCGTTCCTGCAAAAGGCCAGACGTTTTTTCCATCGCCCCCGATATTCTGGACGAGAAAATATATCGAGTTCACATGTTGAGAAGCCAGATAATTCAGCAGTCCAATAATCGCTTTACCTTTTCCTCCCTGCCAGGTCGGATCGCCCTTTTTCCAATCTGCGATATGCTCAGGATATTTATGTCCCGCGTTAGGTGTGTTATCGAAATCAGTATAGGAAAGAAAATCTTCAGGACTGTCGACCCCACCCTTAATCCAGTAAGGTCCATCAGTGAATTTCAGGTAATGTCCACCGATATATTCCAACCGTCCCCATTTCAGAAATCCCGGTGCATCGGGCTTTCCTTGAAGGACATTAAATGAACCGGATTCTCCATCAAACTCAGTGGGCCGGCCGGTATTTGAATCTAAAACGACGGCAATATTCTTACCTTTTCGGAATGATGCCCGGTAGGTCCATGTTCCCGTCTCATCGGGAGTAAAACGCACCATCCATACATTTCCATTGCCTTCGCCTTTACCATCGCCGTTAAAAAAACCGGGAACGTTGTATTGAACACTGCCCGGCGAGGTAAATAATACTTGTAATCGATAATCCATAAACGGATTCGGATCACTGTCCATTTCTTGCGTGTACGGTCCTTGAAAATTGATTTCCATAGGATGCCACTTCCGACATTCGCCGACTACTTCTCCAGCGTTTAGTCCTGTAGAATGAGTAAACGCTATAAGGATAATCGGAAGCAATGCAAATATGTTTCGTTTACAATACATAGCGGAATATCTTCCTCCTATTGAAGCCGGCATTCCCTCATTATACTCATGAGTGGTTATATTTTAATGCAATATTGTTTATAACTGAATACTATTACTTTACATTTATCAGTAGTGTCCGGTAAAATTATACTTTAAAACATATAAACCTATTTAAAGACAAGTAATTACAAATTATAAGATA
>AQSL01000033.1 GCA_000403035.1 Candidatus Latescibacter anaerobius SCGC AAA252-E07
TCGATCTATTGCATATGCGGAAATGAAAGAACCCATTCGACTTGCCGACCGCGAGGGACCGAGTCTTGGTAAAGCATATCATTTTACAGAACAAGTCCGCAACGAATTGATTGACAGATACAACAAAGAATATGGTGAAGAATACGGCGAAAGATATGTTAAAACAGCCGGTTTACGTGTACATACGACTCTTGACTACCGGCTTCAAAGAGTTGCCGAAGATTCTCTCAGACAACATATTGAGTATCTCCAGGAAAATTATGCTGATAAAAATATTGTGTATGAAAGACCGGAAGGTCTTACCGATGCCGAAGCCATGAAAGATTCATTGGATAAGGCATTGGTTCAGGGCGCCCTTGTGGCAATTGATGTGAAATCCGGCAAGATACTGGCAATGGTAGGCGGTGTCGGGAATGAGGATAAAAACTTCTTTAACCGGTCTACACAGGCGCTTCGTCAGCCGGGTTCCGCATTTAAACCTTTCGTATATGCTGCCGCGCTTGACAACGGATGGCGCTGCTGTGACACCATACTTGATTCTTACGTGTGTTATGAAAATGTTGACAGCCAGGGGAGTTTTTATGAACCCCAGAATTTTGAAAAAGAATTCAGAGGATTGACTTCACTGCGTGACGGTTTGAAACACAGCGTTAACATCGTTGCTATCAAACTCATGAATGATGTGGAAAACCGTGGCATCGGCGCCAGAAATGTCGTAAAATATGCCCGTAAAATGGGAATTATAACCTTGCGCGATACTGATGCGGTTCACAGTCTTGCCATCGGAACATGTCATGTGCATCTTCTGGATATGGTAACATCGTACACGGTTTTTCCAAATCTGGGAGAAAAGACCGAAAGTTTTACTATTAATACTATCTATGATAAAAACAATAACCTGACATTCAAACAGCCAAATGAAGAAGGGGCAAAAAGCGAGGTTCTTGATCCTGCGGTCGCATCACTGATGGTTACCATGCTGAAAAGTGTTACTACAGAGGGGACTGCAAGAAATATCATTAGTTACAAGGGAATGAGCGATCGGCCATGTGCAGGGAAAACAGGAACCGGGAATGAATATAAGGACGCCTGGTTTCTTGGTTTCACACCGTATATTGCATGCGGCGTTTGGGTTGGGTTTGATTCAGAGGAATCAACACTTGGCGGAAATGCTTTCGGAACCGGTGCGGTGGCAGCGCTACCGGTATGGATTGGTTTCATAAAAGCTGCTTCCGAAATTCTCGGTTACCCGCCTGACGATTTTGTATTGTCTGACAATATCACTACACTCCGCATTTGCAGTGATTCATACCTGAAAGCCACTCCAAGCTGTCCCGCAGCTTCTACCTATACCGAGTATTTCATAAAGGGTACCGAAATAACCGAATCATGCCATATACACAAATCGTGGAGAATTGATTCCGAGGGTCGCAATTATAGTCCCGGCAGCAGAAAAAAACGGGGATTTTAGGTTATATCCATAACTTGTTCAATATTTTGACTAAGGAGAAGTTGGATTGAGGAAGATATATTTCGGATTGTTACCTGGAGTAGTAACTACCATACTCCTTGTTGTACTGCAACCGGGCTGTTCAAACGATATATCAAGCTATGATGAAATTGAAAAGGCAGGAGAAATTGAGTCTGTAGCCCGTAAGAACTATGATGACTTTTTCAGAGCAGTAAAGCTTATAGGAACCCCTGATGAAAAAACGCAGGAAACTTCACCCGACAGTTCTCTCATAATGAAAGCTGCCAGTCTTACCGAGAGATTAAACGAGGATATACAGGAATTTCCTTCCACCGTGAAATCGAGAATTGCGCTTGATGCTCTTTCGTACGGCGCCGGTGATCTGGCACTTTCCTCGAATTTTTCCATCACCGAGGTTGAGAGATTCTGGCAAAATACCCTGATTATGAAGTTGATATCATTCGGACATGATTTCATGAAGTCAGGAAATACGAATGAATCCGCCCATCTTCAATTATTGAAAGCTATTCATCGAGGTGTAGGGACACATATTTCTGAAGAAATACTCATGTATACTATACCGGTTATCGGAGCAACGCCGTCACAAAAAGTTATGGAATTTTGCGAAACAGATTCACTTTTTTTAAAAAAAATAAATGATCTGATAATTTATACGAGAAGCCTGCAGAAGGCAGACCCTCCGGTATGGATGTTATCCGGGTCATGGTTTTTAGCGATTGAATTTGCGGACTGGCCGATAATATTCATGGTTCTTCAACCTTTGATGGTAGATGATGTCCCGTATATCACATTCAAGGACTTTAACCTGGGTGATATATATGCCGCAGTGTATGATGACCCTGTTCCTTCCGATAAAACAAAGTGGGATGCCTGGCTTACAAGGGGTAATACCATTATGAGTAACCTTGTTTTTGACGATTTATTTGCCGATAGAATACGAAACTGCGAGCTTACCACATATGATGCACATAATTTTTATCATGATTATCTTCTTCATGCCGATGTGGATACCACAAGAAAAGTATTCCATATCAGCTTTTCTAGAAAAAAATTCCAGCAAAGCGCCTTCGAATTCACCGGTATGGACAGTATAGCCGTTATTTTCAGCTCCCCGCAGATTGAAAAACCGGATGGCGATATCACCATACTTACCACGACGAGGACGACCGGTGCCTCGATGATTGGCGGTACGTTTTATTCGGGGCGAACATTATATAGCAGATCATATCTCATGCCGTTTGGAATTCATGATGATAATAAGGTAAAAAATTATCAAAAATTCAGTGTGGAAGTCAACGAAGTTCCCGGTTAATAAATTCTTCTGCCATCACATATATCCAAAAACTCCTTTACTTCTCTCTTTTACGGCTATTTCTGAAATGTGCATAATCAAGGTAAGAAGATGGCATAAAGTCCTTTTTAACACACCCTCTTTAACGTGCTATTCATCGTATGAAATTTAATTATCAAGGTAAGAAAGCTTTGTGCCTTGAGCTGTGAATCCGGTTGAGGGAAGCGTAAATATGAAATTTTAACATTGAGAGCTGGTGCTGTAAGTATTATATTTAAAATAGAAAAACCGGGGGAGCCATGAAAGTTATTGCTTTTGCTGCAAGTCCCAGGAAAAACGGAAATACCGAAATACTGCTTGATGAGGTTATAAAAGAATTGCAGGAAGGAAATATTCATGTTGAGAAGATCAGGACACATGAGCTGGAAATTTCTCCCTGTAACGGATGTGGACAATGTAGTATACTTGGAAGATGTATGATACAGGATTCATTTCAGGAGCTTTTTGACCGTTTGATAGAATGTGATGGGGTGGTTTTTGCATCACCGTTGTATTTCATGAATATTCCAGCCCGTGGAAAAGCATTAATTGACAGGTGTCAGTCTTTCTGGGCTGCACGGTACCACCTGAACCTCGACCTGTTCGGTGGGCGAAAGAGACCGGGATTGCTCATTTCTTGTTCGGGTATGAGTTTTGGCCCCGATAAAGCGTTTGTTTTCAGGGGAATCGAGGATACCATGACATATTTTTTCAAAGCCCTCGGAATGGATAAGAGAGAGAGTCTTTTGTTTTCCCGTGTGGAATCCAAAGGCGCCATACTCAATAATCCTTCGGCGCTGGAAAAAACACGAAATACCGGGAAATTACTGGCTGAAGTGTTGTTGAAAAAGTGAAACA
>AQSL01000034.1 GCA_000403035.1 Candidatus Latescibacter anaerobius SCGC AAA252-E07
TTGTTGCTGTCAAGGGCTTGTAAATCAACGCTTCGCGCTGACCCTTGACAGCTTAAATCCTAAACCGTATAGTTTTTTTTACAACGCTTTTTAAAAGGAGTTTTATGTTTTTATAGTGCTCTCGTACCATAATCAAACATTGCAAATTATTTGTAACATCTGTTTATTATAGAATGCAGGCAGGCGAATATCTGTTTAAATTTTGGTTTTTTTATCTGCGAGAGTAGCCACCATTTATGTGTTCAATAAAACTTCTTGTAAAAACAGTTCTTCCGTTTTTTCTGGGTGTTTTATGCGCCGTTCCCCGGGGCAGCCAGGCGGATGAAAACAGTCCCTTTCCGGTTGTACGGGTTATCATTTACGGCGATGGTTCACCCGGACCATATACCGTCGGAAGGGACTTTATCGAAGGTTCCGCATCTATTGACACCACATCCGTTGATTCACCCGTTTCAATAGTCGAATCAGACAGCAATGCGGGAACGGTTACCTTTGACCGTTTGCTTTCTCCGGAAGATTCTGTTGCGGTTACCTTTGCTGCGCCTCCCTCATGGCTTAAAAAAACATACCGGCGCTCACCTCAAACCGAAACTCGTGGCACCTTGCCTGCAGTATCTGACAGCCCCGTCAAAGAAAAGATACCCCGTCAATTCCCGGGTCTCAGTTTCAACGGCTCGAAGACATTCGATGTGAATGTCGGCGGCGACCGGGAAGCCGCTTTAAATCAAACCCTGAGACTCAACATCACCGGGAAACTAACCGATGACATTACCCTGAAAGCTGCGATTTCAGACCAGAATGTGCCAATCAGTCCGGAGGGCGACACCCGTGAACTCGAGGAACTCGACCGTGTGATGATTGAACTCCAGGGCCGTAATTTCAATGTCGACATGGGCGATACCGATCTGCGTCATGATGGGGGCAGGTGGCTTTCGTACGAACGGCGGCTTTCCGGAGCACGGGCGAGTATTAAAACCGGCGGATTGGAAATCTTCGGTTCAGGCGCTGTATCCGAGGGACGTCACATGAGCATAACCATCACACCTGTCGAGGGTAACCAGGGTCCCTACCGGCTTTTCACCGAGAACGGCGAGAAAACCATTTCCTTAATCCCGGGCACCGAAACACTCTGGATCAACGGTGAACAGCTTACCCGCGGCACATACAACGATTACACGATTGATTACACCACCGGAGAAATCATCTTTACCGAGCAACGTATCATCGGTTCCGATATGCGCATCGTCTGTGATTACGAATACACCAGCGAAAGCTACCGGAGAAACTTTTATTCTGCCGGTATAAACGGCGCATTTCTAAATAACCGCCTGAAGATGGGTGCGGTAATTTCCCGTGAAGAGGATGATGCATCCAAATATATTCTCGAAGACCTCGATGACACCATGCGGAAAGCCCTATCTCTATCGGGGGACTCTCCGGCGGTTATCGATGGGATACGGCCTGCATCCGAAGATTCGACCGGCACATACGACCGTGTACAAGACCATCTCGTTTACAATCCGGCAGGAAAAGGCGAATACAGCGCTGTGTTCTCCTGGGTGGGAGAAAACAGGGGCACGTACAGGTACCTTGGCGGCGGTATCTATGAGTATGTTCCGCCCGAACAGCGCGGGCCGGGATCGGGAGCTTCATACGATCCCGTCTCGGTAATCAACGGGCCGGTCTCGCATGATCTTACGGGGATCAATGTGTCATACACCCCTTTACCATTCGTACATATTACCTCGGAACTGGCGGGATCATCGGTTGACAGGAACACCCTTTCCGGCATCGATGATTCCGATAACGCCGGCGGTGCAGGTCACATAGGGGTCACGGTATCGCCGGAGATAAAAACCGCCGTGCCTCTGAAACTCGAATTGAGCGGCAATTTTCGTTCGCAGGAGAGCGCCTTTGCTCCACTCGACAGGGACCGTGCGGCTGAAGAAAACCGTCTCTGGGGTCTGCCGCTTATAACCGCCAATAAAAAAGAAACCGTTTCCGAGTTTTCAGGCGGAATAACCATGAATGAAGGGAAATTCGCAGGATCCGGTTTTACTGTCAATGGCGGCCAGGCGGAGTTCGGCGGTTCCGGAGGTTCGAAACGCACCGGCGGGCTCGGCCGTTTTCTTATACGTGATCGCGGGGCGGCGAATATAACCCTGAACCATATTGAAAGGGAAGATGTTCCTGATATTCCCGGCGAACGGATAGACAGGGTTAACTTCAAAGCATATACCCTTCTGGGCGGTTTCCGGCCGTCTTTTGTGTTCGAGAGCGAACAGGCGGAGAAAACGGGTGACAACACTCGCGGCACATCGTATAATGATTTTCTCACCGGGCTTAAAATGCCGGAATTTTTCGGGTTGAACGGAGAATGTGAATGGTTTTACCGGAAAGAGCGTGCAAAACGGATTTCCTGGACAGACAGTTCTTTTGCACGGGGCGGAAGCATCGAATTTACGAGCGGGCAGAAAGTGTCGGGCATGTTCCGTGCGAAATACTCGCGCCGCGAGAGAATAACCGGCCCGCACAGAGCAGCAACAGACCAGGCAATCATCGATTACTTCTATCGTCCCGCAGAAGGGATTATCAAGCTGGACGGTTCCTACAGGGCAGGCAGATCACGTGAGGCCTCAAAAAGGAAGAACTATATCTACACCGGTGAAGACAGGGGCTCGTACCGCTGGGAAGATGAAAACGGCGACGGTGTTCGAGACCCGGATGAGTTCATACCGGATGAACACGGAGCTTATTATCTTTACGAAGAAACGCTCGAAGATTACCGTCCGGTCAACATTGTCAGCGCGTACGGACGGCTGGGTATCGATGTTCCCCCCGCACTATTCCGGAAAACTATAGGAGCGGGAATTGCCATCAGGACTGAAACCACATTTGATATTAACGAGAAATCCTCCGCACCCACATCCGATGTTTTTCTGCTCAACCTTTCGCAGTTCAGGAAACAGGGAAAAACGACATCGGGAGATGCACGGTTTCAGGAGGATGTGACGGTCCCGATTTCAGAGGGAAACGGCTCAGTCAGGCTGCGTTTTTTCCGCTCTGACAGCTACAATGCCGAATATGTAACCGGAGCCGAACGCCGCGGTGAAAAGGAACTGTCGCTCCGTCTCAGGCTGCCTGTCAGGGAGAATTCCGATGCCGAAATTACCGTGAGACACGCGTTATTGAACCGCACCATGGAAAACACGCAGTCCGGGGATTACCGGGTCAGATCCGTTTCCGGCGATACAGGCCTGTCGTTGTATCCCGCCTTTCCGACAAAACTGGGGATGAATATCGGTTTCGGCTTTGACCGGGATAAACTCTCGTCAATAGAAGCGCTGTATTTTTCGGTGAAACCATCAGCTACCTTTCGTTTTTCCGGCCGTGGGCGTATCGAGACCTCCTATGCCGTTACCTCGGTAAAGCTGAATAATTTCAGTGGCGGAATGCGGCTTCCCTATACTGTAGCGCGGGGACGAAAGGAAGGGAAAAACCATGATATTTCAGTCGTGTGTGATTACCGGCTGTCGCACAGTATGAATGTAATCGTAACGTATACAGGACGAAAATTCGGGGGAAAAGACTTCGAAAATTTCGCCCGTGCTCAGATAAGGGCTCTGTTTTAAGAGGG
>AQSL01000035.1 GCA_000403035.1 Candidatus Latescibacter anaerobius SCGC AAA252-E07
CCTATGACCGCATATGGGATTCAGGCCGCTTCATCAGGTGTTCAATTGCGACGCTCGGTTATAGAATTGGAAATGTCCATTGCAAGGATGTAATGGTTGATCCCAAAAAAACCCTTATTTCTCATATTGATGAAGCACCGATGGGCACGGGATTACTCGATCACGAGGCGTTGATCAGGGCATCTGATGTACTCGAACCCCATAAGATGTTTTGCATTGAGCATATACGAAATATGGAAGGTTTTAAAAAAGCTTACGACCACATTCAGGGCATCGCTGACAGAATTGGTCATACATGGACAGACCCGAATCTGACACGAGACCGTTGGTTAAAAATGAAAGGGGATCGCAAATAATTCAGTTTTTTTAAATAGTATGATACCTACCGGCGGTGAAAGGAAAAAAAGAACGAGTGTTATATGCAGAATGAAGATGAGAAGAGTCGAACGTTTATCGGGAAAGCCTTGAGCATTTTGCTTTCGGTGGGTCCCGGTCTCTTTTGTATAGGCTACACAGTCGGTACCGGCAGTGTTACCTCCATGGCGAAGGCCGGTTCACAGTTTGGAATGAAACTTTTATGGGTGCTGGTCTTGAGCTGGTTATTCTATTGGGTTCTTGTCGAAGCATACGGGCGGTTTGCGATAGTAACCGGTGAAACGGCATTGTATGGATTTAAAAAACGCTTCAGGTTCGGTAAGCTTATAGCGATTGTAATACTGATTGGAGTGGTTACTGCCCAGTGGTGTTGTTTTTCAGGATTGCTGGGTCTTACATCCAATGCACTGTATGAAGCATATCGTCTTTTCATTCCAAGTTTGAATCCTGAAAATTACTGGGCTGTTCTGGGTATTGCGATAGGTATTCTTGTCGCCATGTATTTGCTTTTGTTAGTGGGCCGCTATTCCTTCTTTGAAAAAATTCTTATATTTTTTGTCATGTTAATGGGAATGTCTTTTTTAGTGTCGATGTTCATAGTTATCCCATCGCCCGGAGAAATTGCAGCAGGGCTTATTCCGAGAATTCCCTCTGTTCCGGGAGCTAAATTGATGGTTGGAGCTTTTGTCGGCACCACGATGGCGGCTCCCACATTTGTTGTTCGTCCATTGCTGATGAAAGGGAAAGGATGGACAATTGCTCATATTGCCGAGCAACGTCGGGACGCTTTTACAGCCGCATTAGTTATGTTTGTTATCAGCGCTTCGATTATGGTCTGCGCAACCGGGGCGCTGTTCCACAGGGGGATGGAGATTACAAAGGTGCTCGATATGGTGTATATCCTCGAACCGGTTGCAGGGAAATTTGCAGTCGCGTTATTTCTTGTCGGAACAATGAGCGCCGGTTTATCATCAACCTTCCCTATAATGATGGTGGCGCCTCTATTGATAGGGGATTACAGGGCAGGCGAACTCGACACAAAATCCGCTCTTTTCAGGATTCTCTCCGGAATGGCCTGCCTGATTGCGCTTACCGTTCCTATTCTCGGGGCAAATCCCATAATAGCACAGATCGCAACACAGGTTTCAGGAGTTTTTGTACTGCCTCTGGTGATTGCATCTATCTTTTTTGTGATAAACAACAAGAAAGATATGGGTGAACATAAAGCCGGAATTTTTCTCAACCTGGGACTGATTACCGCATTTATTTTTTCTTGTATTATATCATACACTTCCATTGTTGCACTGAGAGAGCTTTTCAGCTTTTGATGCACATTGTTTGAGCGTGTTGTAACATGGTTTTTGAAGAATTACAATGAACGTGTATTTGTGAAAGCCATTTATACCTAAATTGAGCGATTCTGTTGTAGGGGCAACCCTCGTGGTTGCCCGAAAATAAGGGTAGGGGCAAGCCCTACCCCTACGATAATTGTATAATCCATTGGATAAAATGAATACAAATTTATATGTAATTCAATATGTTAAACATTTTTATTGGTAAATATCGCTCAATTTAGGTTATACATAAGAGTATTAAAAAGGACTTTTCCTCCCCCTGTAACATAATGTGAGTTTTTTTAGGTATAATAATAAAGACATACCGGGCGTTTTCATCAAGATACTGCGAAAGAGAAAGCCGGTTGATTACCTCTCCTGTATCATATGGAGGTCCCTCTGCGGGAAGGGAATCGCTATGTTTTCTTCTTCAAACCGTTTTTTTATCTCCATGTTTATCTCGTCGGTTATGGTGAATTTTTTTTGGTAATTGTTTACCCAGTAAATAATCAAAAGATCGAGCGAGGATTCCCCGAAATTCATAAAGTATATTCCCCATGAGGGATTTTTGAGAACACTGAGATGTTTGTTCAGGATGTCGTTCAAAATTTCCTTTATCTTATCCATGTCCGAACCATACGCGACTCCGATGTTATGCCGTATTTTTATTTTGTAATCGGGGTAGCAGTGATTGGTAATACGCTGGTTTGAAATTTCAGCATTCGGAAGGATATAAATGGTATTGTCAAAAGATAATATCTTTGTTGACCTTATACCGATATCAACCACATCACCGAATGTACCATCCGCAAGCTCAATTCTGTCGCCGGTCAGAAACGGACGATCTATAAGGATAATGATACCTGAAATAATGTTGGCAAACGTGTCTCTCGCTGCAAGAGCTACTGCAAGCGAACCGATCCCGGCCGCTGCCCATAACTTTGAAAGCGGCAACTTGAAGTGATCGGATATAAACATTACAATAAATACAATAAAAATAACGGTGAGAATTTTACGGACAGTCGGGATGATTTTATCATCAGTGCGGGTCTCGGTTTTTCGTGCAATATCCCTTTCATACCAATCTATTACCGAAAAGAACGCCTTCCATAAAAGTATAATGACTGAAAAAGCAAGGAAAAGATAACAGAGGTGATCGATAACATTTTTAAAAAAAACGGTATCAATCCTGGCGATGGTGCTTAATCCGGCAAAGATGGAATCTCCGTACACTTTCCAGGAGAACTGGAAACCGGCGGCAATAAATACTAACTGTACAGCGCCTTTTGTGGCTGAAAACAGATACTTATCAAGGTTTGTCGAGGTTTTTTCAGACAATCGAAGAAGAACATTTATCCATAACCAGCGAATAAAAAATGAGACAATAAGAATAATCGAAAAAAGAAGTGCAAAACTTAGTATTGCCGGTAATTTGCCGAGCGTATTCAATAGTATCTCCATAGCATGTATCTCCCTGATTATTGGTACTCATGAATCACAGTTTTCAGATGTATTTCATGGTATAATATACAAAAAAAGTGTAAAATAAAAATGTGAAAGATACATACGAAATAATTCTACAATATGGGGAAATGAAATCTGTCAGGCTTTGGCATCGAAAAAGAGAGCAATGTTATCGACTTGAACGATTCCACTGCTCAGATCATACATGGGACTGCTCTTTCCGGTCAGAATATCTGATAGCCTGAATCCGCCGGGGAAGTCTTCTTCCCCGATTTTGTTTGGCGGAGGATCGGGAAATTGCTCTTTTCTTAATACATCGGGTGATATGGTTGCGGTATTTCGTTCGGAGAAAGTATGTGCAAAAAATATTCTTGTCGTTTTTACGGGTGCAGGTGGTGCTTTTGGAAACTGATCATATAACAATACTTCCTGATATGGAAGTACCAGTGTTGATCCTACCTTTGGAGGAAGTGTTTCCAGATTGCGTACATCGGGTAAAATCCCATATTTCGGAGTTGTGTTCGATATATACATGGTTTCATCAGGTTAATTTCGGGAAATACTTATTCAGGGGCAATTGATTTTTCATTACACCTGAAAGTGTTGTGAAAACTCATAATCTCCGGGTAATGCGCTGTCAAGGGCTGGCCCTTGCTGCACGGTTTTGAAGAACTGACACGTTTCTGTATGCAGTAAGATATTGAAA
>AQSL01000036.1 GCA_000403035.1 Candidatus Latescibacter anaerobius SCGC AAA252-E07
TTGAACTGGTGACCTCGTCCTTACCAAGGACGCGCTCTACCGTCTGAGCTATGTGGGCTTATTAAAAATGTAAGTCATCCAACTTTTTACTTTATGTTAAAAAAAAATACTTGAAAAAAATTGGAGCGGGAAACGAGACTTGAACTCGCAACTTTCACCTTGGAAGGGTGACACTCTACCAGTTGAGTTATTCCCGCATTTAAAGCAGAGTCAATCTATAATATTATCCCTGTAAATAAAAAGACTTACGCTTAAAATGGACAAAAAAAAATTAAAAAAAATATTGTTATATCAGAGCTTTTTAAAATAATATATAATAATAATAATGTCAAATAATATTTTTTTTACTGTTCTAAAAAATTGAAATAAAATATGTTCCTGGAAAAAGAGTGGTACAAATGATTAAGCGCCATTTTGTGCCCGGAAGTTTGTTTCAGCTCCTTAAAAATTCCATTGCCCGGCTTTTTCACGTACCTACCTTTACGATATTACGACGACTATTTTTAAAACCAGAACCGTCCGCCAAACGCTGCGTTTATACTTGCTTTCGTTTCCGGGACTAAATCCATGATTGGGACAAGATCAAAGAATACATCAAACGGCGCATATTCACTCATTATATTTCATGAATATCAATCACGGTTTGGTTTTTCCGAGCACTATATCGATTTTCTGATTCTGGATTTCAACGGTCTCGGAATAGATATACCCGCTTATATCGCTAAAAAGAAGTTCGGTGGCGAGGACTTCGGATTTAATCAGATCGGTATGTTTTTCTATAGCTTCTTTAATATCACCTTCCGCTTTGATACCCAGGCTGATACGGTCGTCCGGGACAAAGTCTGCCTCACGCCGTGCATTCTGGACAAAACGAATAACATCGCGCGCGAGACCTTCGAGTTCGAGTTCACGGTTTATCTGGAGGTCGAGGCACGTAAAAAGACCGCCATCAGACATGCAGGCGTGACCTTCCTCGGCAATAATCCTTAGTTCAAAATCCTCCGGCAGAATTTTTTCATCCGCAGCCAGAAGGATACCGTCCTCGCGGATCTCGCATTCTCCCGACTTCACCGCTTTTAAAACATCTTTCATCTTCTTGCCGAGACGCGGTCCGAGCGAACGTGCATCAACAACGATTTCCTGACGGCCCATGACACCTACATCATCGGTAAAACTGACTTTTTTAACATTGAGTTCATTTTGAATAATGTCTTTATATTTTTCAGCAAGATGTGAATCTTTACCGGCAAGTATAACCTCCCGCAAGGGCTGTCGGACACGGATACGATTCTGATGACGGACTGCATGGCCGAGGGAGCACACCCTCCTCACTGTATCCATACTCTCGAGAATGTCTTCATCGAGAATAATTTCACCGGTATCCGGCCAATCGGAAAGATGAACGGAACGTTCGCCGGTCAGATTCTTATATATGTATTCTGTGATAAAAGGCAGCAGCGGCGCTGTCATACGGCATACGGTCACCAGAACTGTATAAAGCGTATCATAGGCATCCATTTTATCAGTATCGGATTCGCTTTTCCAGAAACGCCGACGGTTTCTGCGTATATACCAGTTCGTAAGTATTTCCATGAATTCCTCTACGATGACACAGGCAGAAGGAATATCGTACTCATCCATCAAAACAGTGATTTTAGCGATTGATTCGGAAAGTTTCGACAGGATATAAATATCCATTTCATTAGTGGAATCGCACCGCAAAAGCGGCCTGTAACCATCAATATTGGCATAAAGAACCAGGAAATAGTAGGAATTCCAGAGAGGAGAAAGAGCACCCTTCTGGGCAAGCGGTATTATCTTTCCTTGTTTATCAATCTGGAAATTCATCCCCTTGAGAATGGGATTGTTCATGAGAAGCCACCGCAATGTATCCGAACCGTGGTTTTCGAAAACTTCTTCAACCGGCGTATAATTCCGAAACCGCTTTGATAATTTCTGACCTTTTTCATCGAGTACCACTCCATGACAGATACTGTTGAGAAACGCCGGTTTGTCAAAAAGCGCAGTGGAAAGAACAATGAGCGTGTAAAACCATCCCCTGGTCTGGGCAATATATTCCACGATGAAATCCGCAGGGAAATTGCTTTCAAACCAATCTTTGTTCTCAAACGGATAGTGAACCTGTGCGAAGGGCATTGAACCGGATTCAAACCAGCAGTCAAGAATATCGTCAATTCTTCGAACCGTGCCGCCGCAGTGTGGACAGACACGGGTGAGTTCATCCAGGAAAGGACGGTGCAGGTCGGTAATCTTCACCTCGAAATCACGTTCAATATCTGCTATGGAACCATAGACTGCCTGGTAATCGCATTGATGATTCTCGCATTCCCATACAGGCATTGGAGTACCCCAGAACCGGTTGCGGGAGATAGACCAGTCACGGGCATCCTCGATCCAGCGCCCGAACTGCCCATCACGGATATGTTCGGGGATCCAGTTTATTTCCTGATTGACTTCGAGCATACGGTTTTTTATCTCGGCGACATTGACATACCACGAAGGGAAAGCACGGTAAATCAGCGGTGTATCACATCGCCAGCAGAAAGGGTAGTTATGTTCGATAGTATCGTGCCTGACAAGTTTTCCCTCGTCCTTGAGACGCTTGATTATATCTTTATTCGTATCGAAAACCAGTCTGCCTTTATAGTCCGGGACACGCTCATCGAATTTGCCCTGGTAATCTATAGGAGCGATAGTAGGGATACCGTTTGCATCGCAGATGTTCTGGTCATCCTCGCCGAAACCAGGCGCTATATGAACGATTCCCGTACCTTCTTCTGTGGAAACAAAATCGCCGGCCATTATCACAAAAGCATTCGGTGTATCAAGAAAGTAATCAAACAGGGGGATATAGTTCAGGCCGACAAGGTCTTCACCTTCCAGACTTTTCACTTTTTCGGCGTTTTTAAGCTGATTTTTGAAAGTCTCCACACGGTCTTCCGCAATGATGTAATGGGTATTCCCTTCACGGTAGAGCACATACTTAATATATCTTCCGACCGCAACGGCGAGATTTGAGGGTAAAGTCCAGGGTGTAGTCGTCCAAACCAGAAGAAAGGTATTTTCCGGCAGCCTGTCATTATCCTTGAGCTTGAAAAGAACGGTTATCGACGGGTCCTGCTTCGGCCTTGTAGAATTGTCCATTCGTGTTTCAAAATTTGAAATATTCGTTTCACATCTCGAGCAATAGGCAAGAACTCTTGAACCCTCGTAGACAAGACCCTTGTCATACAGTGTCTTAAACGCCCACAGAACACTCTCCATAAAGTCAATGTCCATTGTCCTGTAATCGTTTTTAAAATCAACCCAGCGCCCCTGACTGGTAACCACCGTTTCCCATACATCGATATATTTCATCGCAAGTGTACGGCAGCCCTTGTTGAAACTTTCGATACCGTACTTGATAATCTGCTGCCTGCCATGGATTCGGGCTTCTTTTTCCATCTCCATTTCAGCGGGAAGACCGTGGCAGTCCCATCCGAAACGACGGGGCACATGAAATCCTCTCATGGTTTTGTACCGCGGCACCACATCCTTCACATATCCTGTTAAAATATGCCCGTAGTGAGGTAGTCCGTTTGCAAAGGGGGGCCCGTCATAAAAAACGAATTCATTCCCGCCGGATTCACGGAACTTCACGGATTCCATAAATGTTCCATCTGATTTCCAGAACTCTGATATTTCATTTTCGATTGATGGAAAATCAGGTTTCGAAGGAACAGCATTAAACACACTTTTAGTTTCTTTATCGTTACTCACTTAGTATGTAATCCCCTATAAGTAATGCATATGAAATTATTGGATATTCTTAATTATAAAATTTAACTTATAAATATAGGATTTGTTTTTGAAAATTGCAAGTGGCTGATTTTAATTGATGTATTTTTTTATTCTTTGTAGCGAAAAAATGTAAAATTGAGAACAGGATATGGAAACTTTTTGGTATATTAAACTTTTTAAAGAATC
>AQSL01000037.1 GCA_000403035.1 Candidatus Latescibacter anaerobius SCGC AAA252-E07
ATACAAAAAAAGTTATGAAAGTTATTAATGAATTTTTTCGACAGCATTCTCTCCCTCTCTGCTGGGTAGAGAGGGAGCCGGAGGGTGAGTTCAGGAGAAGGGGATGGGATTTCCGCCTTGAGGAATCGCCGGGCGAGTTTCTTTGGGCATGCAAAGAAATGAACAGATCAGTAGATTTCCGGCACAAATGTCTGATCCGAAAGCGGCGGACGAACATACTTGAAATCATCTTTCCGCGGGGGTAGTTCTATCGGCTCCGGGGTTAAATCCTCGTACGGTATCATGCTGAGCATGTGTGAAATACAATTGAGACGCGCATGTTTTTTGTTATCGGACTCTACGACATACCAGGGCGCCTGTTTTATGTCCGTATGGGCGAACATCTCATCTTTCGCCTTGGAATACTCGATCCATTTTATGCGGGACTCAAGGTCCATCGGGCTGAGCTTCCATCGTTTTGTCGGATCGGTGATACGTGCCTGGAACCGGCGCTCCTGTTCCTCGTCGCTCACCGAGAACCAGTATTTGATCAGAATAATGCCGGAGCGGATAAGCATGCGCTCGAATTCCGGACATGTTCGCAGAAACTCACGGTATTCCTCATCGTTACAGAATCCCATGACATGCTCGACACCGGCGCGGTTATACCAGCTTCGGTCAAAAAGAACCATCTCGCCTGCCGCGGGGAGATGCGGAACATACCGTTGGAAATACCACTGTGTTTTCTCACGTTCGGTGGGCGTGACCAGCGCGACAACACGGCAGACACGGGGGTTCAGCCGCTGAGTTATCCGCTTGATGACACCGCCCTTGCCGGCGGCATCACGTCCCTCGAAGATTACCACGACTTTCAGACCCTTCAGCTTTATCCATTCCTGCAGTTTGACCAGTTCGACCTGGAGCTTGAATAACTCGGAGAAATAAACCTTACCCGTCATTTTCTCCTTTTTTTCCGCCTTCTCATCCACTGCCGGTGACGGTTTGTTTTCCGGCTTTTGATCTTTTTTCTTTTTGTCTTTTTTCTTCTCCGACATGATGCGCTCCTTTATCTATTGTGCAATGTGCTCTGGTATCAGGAAGTATGTATGTTAATATTCGTTCATTTGTCAAGTTTTTTTTTCGTTTTCATGCGCTCCGGCGGGTGAATTTGCTGCCGAGTACGGCGATAAGATAACCGAGCAAAACGTAACCGGTAATATTCTGTAGAGTATGCCACCAGAACCCCGCATCGTTTATCGGTTCCGCAGATGCCAGACCTAACGTTGTCATAGTTACAAAGCTCAGATAAAAAGGCTGCCACCATAGTTTTTGTGGATCCCCGTTATACCTGAAAACCGGATCGATCTTGTCCAGCAGGGTTTCAAGCCACGCCCAATCAGGAAAAAAAGAAGGATAGCTAAAGTTATAAAAAACGAATCCGAACATGATACCTAATATAAATGTCCAGATAAAAACCAAAAAAGTCCACCTGCCGCAGTTTGAGGTAAATAGCCATAAAGGATATATGATTTTATGCTTTTCAGCAAACTTGTCGAGATACTGCTCGTCTAAGAGCTCACGGTAAAGAACCGGATCTGAGTCAAGTTTGACATTTTTGAGTTCTGCACCGTAAAGATTTGTTGGCTTTAATTCAGAAACATCTTCTTTAAGTTTTTCACACTTCTTATACAACCATACCATAAATTTTATAAATTTTTTACTGTTGTCTTTTTTCTTTATGATCCGGAGCAATATCCTTGATACACCGGTACGCCACCACCATGATTTTAAGTGAAATTGTGCATCTGTAAGATCTGCATTTGCCATTTTAGTATAACTGAGGTTTGAGCCTTCAAGGTAGGCTTCTATTATGTCTGCGCCTTCAATGTTGGCAAAACTGAAGTCTGCTTCTTCAAGGTGGGATCCTATGAGTTTTGCGCCTTCAAGGTGGGCAGAAATGAGTTTTGCGCCTTCAAGGTTGGATATACTTAGCTCCGCGCTTTCAAGGTGGGCAAAACGGAGGTTTTGGCTTTTAAGGTTTGCTCCAATTAATATTGCACCTTCAAGGTTGGCAAAACGAAGGACTGCACCTTTAAGGTAGGATCCCATGAGGTCTGCGCCATTACACTGTGTGCATGCCAGTAGTACTTTATAAAAATCTTCTCTATGTAAAACGATACCCCGTAAATCGCCATAGAAACGGTTGGATTTTACGAACGGTCTAATTTCTTCAAAAAATTCAGATTCATTATATTCTACAGGATTCTCATACACTTCCCGGACACCGGGAAAATCAATCCAGACATACTCTTTACCCTTGACCGTAACACTCAGATTCTCCCAGTTGACACGGCGCCCGGTCTCCTCGTTCTGAAGCTGTTTGATAATTTCTGCCCTGAAGTCCATTCCGGGTGACGTTTTCCACCTATCACTCAGCTCCTTCGGCGTCAATTTCCCCTTTTCATCCGGCATAGCATTATCTCTCGATATGATAGAGTATCAACATCTTAACATGAATAACCTCTGTTTCAAACCTGCCCCATTTCAAACCGTGGTATCTCCTGTCTCATCGCCCAGTGAGCGGCGCGAAAGTGCAGTTGACGGTACAACGGGTGCGCCCATGCTGTATTCGTATGTCCCGCAAGGAGAGCGACAACACGGCCTTTTCCGCGCTCGACACACCAGCCGGCGTTGTTTATCTGTTGGTCATACAGCCCGAGAGATTTGAACAGAAGCGTCACACTGTCGTCAATAATGACAGCCGCATGGTTCTCATCCTCCGGCAGGTCGAACCGTTGGAATCCCTCGGTAATCGGGTGTTCGGGATTAAAATCGTGGAACCTGACGGTCTGCACCGCGCTCCCCCGGTAGGGACCCGCTCCGAGCATTGCCGTTAATTTCCTCAGGTGCAGGTTTCTGACTGTTGCGTGGAACGCGATAAATCCCATGCCGCGGTTGACCACATTTTCGACGATCGCTTCCTCTGTCTGCGGGTCTAAGAATATATCGGGAACGGGACGGTGCTCCACAATGCCCTCGGGGCTGAATCCTATGGTATCGCGGGTGCCCATCTTTGCCATCATGAGCAGATCGGTATCGCCGAGCACTTCGGGGGTGAGAAAGTGGCTTGCCTGAATAAAAAGAAGACGCCAGTTCGTTTTCGAGAATGTCTGGCGAAGAAAGAGTTCCTGGCCGACACCGTTATGGATGTAATCCCCGCCGAAAAAGACAACCTTCGTCTCGCCGCTTGATTTGGGTTTGGTTAATGCCTTGCATGACGGGATTACTGCGGCGGTAATGGGAACGAGCCCCGCCTTCAGCACTGTGCGCCGTGTCGGTAAGGTGTGATTTTTCATGTATCCTCCTGCTATTGTAAAGTATTGATTCATTTAATTACACTTCTGCTTTCTGCAATAAAACCCGATGGAGTTTCGCCGGTAACGATTACGGGTAACGGCTTTTTAACACTCCCGGGAGCCGGCCGACGGCTCCTCAAACAGTTCCTTTCAGTACAAGCGGTTCCTTATCTCGCTTTCAGTTCTTTTATCATGATATTCCTGAAATAGACTTTCTTGTCCTCTCCCCAGCTTTCACCGGGGTGTACCTGGAGACCGATGAATCCGCTTTTCGGCACACGGTATCCCCCATCGGTAAGAGTATCGGCGTAGTCGACCGATCGAACACCGTTAATCCATGCCCATATATAGGGTGGATTTCCATCTATTCGAATCCTGATTTTGTTGAAATCGTCTTTTTTCCACTGCTCGATACCTTTGAGATTATGCATGAGAAATGCACCTCCGCCGGGACAGTATACAGCGCCGATTTCACCATCGGGGCGGTAATCGATGGTGAACTGGTACGACAGAACATTCGGCTGGACACGCAAAAACAGCCCTGAATCGACCGGATAATCCGCCTTGACCTCTGCATAAAGCTCGAAGTTCTGGTATGTTCTCTCGGTCACAAGAAGACCGCCTTTACCCTCCGGGTACTGATCGCCGACAATTAAACCATCGATGACTTCCCACTTGCCGTCATCGCCGCTGTACTCGGTCAGTTTCCTCCATCCGTCAAGCGATTCACCGTCGAAAAGCGATACGTACCCTTCCGGCAGCCGTTTCATTTCATGACGTTCTGCCGCGCAGGCAGATACGATGATAATAACTATGGGAAAAAACATACCTGCTATCAAAATCTTTTTCATGGCTCTCTCCTAAAAAATTGTTGTATACCTTCCCATTTCAATAAAACAAGTACATTAGGTGTAGGG
>AQSL01000038.1 GCA_000403035.1 Candidatus Latescibacter anaerobius SCGC AAA252-E07
CAAGAGAAGGGGAACTGAGTAGGGTGGTCAACCCCCTCTCTTTCCAAGAGAGGGGGACTGAGGGGGTGAGTTAAGAAAAAACAGATAGTTATTAACGTAATAATTCTATTGAAGCTGTTTTAACTTAATAAGCAGCTTATTTTTTTTTCAGCCATGACATACTGAGCCAGAGAATAACTTCATGTGCAAGATGTATGAAATCTTTCGCTCCGTCGCCTTTCGGCTGCAATCTGTCCACGGTCATTCCTTCCCGCCAGGCCTCGTTGTATATAGCACGCTGGGGGATCTCGGTAATAAATATGGGAATACTCAACTTCTGTAAAAAGGGTCTGAACTCACGGCCGATCCGGGTTCTTTTGTCTATACGTGATATCAGAAGACGGGCATCAAGTTTCGGCCTTTTTTCCTTTTCCTCTTGATACATTTCCAATAATTTCTGAGTACTCCAAAAATCGGCCATACCCGGAGAAACGGGGATAATTAATCTGTCAGCAGATTGAATGACAGCCCTCATTCTTCTCTTAAATGTCGGGGGTGAATCAAAAAACACCAGGTCATATCGTTTTGTTAATTTCCTGATCTTCTTATCAACCAGTGGAGAGGGTTCAACAAGTACCGAAGGTTCTTCCTGCTTACGTATTTCCGACCATTTGGCAATCGATCCTTGCGGGTCGGCATCTACAACAAGTACTCTTTTATATTCGGAAGATAATGTTCCCGCAAGGTTGAGGGTTACCGTGCTCTTTCCTGTTCCGCCCTTAACACTTACAACAGCAATTACCATCACACTTTCCCATTTTTCTTTTTCTTAACAATTCAGGATTACTCCGGTAATCATCTTACCTCTACAATAGTAACTTCAGTAAAAAACCTTTTTGACAGGATTAACATCATAAATCCTGTCCATCATATTGTAATTCTTGAAGTAATTCTTGGAGTAATTTTATTTTGCCGGCTGATTCATTTTTTCTTTCAGAAAATTGTAGAAATCAATCTGGGCTCTGACAGGAGGTTGCCCCGGCTCTTTTTTGTAGCAATTATCCTGTGCCTCGTTGATTACTCGTGCCTTTGTATTGTCCTTAAGCTGGATGTTTAAGAAATCCTTTAACTCGGACTGTATGTCTTTATTATAAATCGGACAGGCAACTTCGATTCTGCGGTCCAGGTTTCTCGTCATCAAATCTGCAGAGGAAATATAGTATTTTTCATCGCCGCCGTTGCAGAAACAAAATATTCTTGAATGTTCGAGAAATCTATCAACTATGCTTACAACATAAATATTTTCGCTTAATCCCTCGATACCCGGTATAAGGGAACATATTCCCCTGATAATGAGCTTTATTTTCACTCCTTCTTTACTGGCTTTATAAAGCTTTTTAATCATTTTAAAATCGACCAAGCTGTTCATTTTGAGAATCATATAAGCCTCTTCGCCGTTTCTGGCGTTGACTATTTCATTTTTTATCAGATTGCCCAGCTTTTTTCTCATATCAAACGGAGAAACAAGTAGATGATAAAATGTACTCGTCTTGTAATTATTATCAAAAAAATCGAATATTTTTACAACTTCCGCAGTTATTTTTACGTCGGTTGTAAAAAAACTGTGGTCATTGTAAATTCTCGCCGTATTTTCATTGTAGTTACCGGTGGCAATATTTACGTAATGTACCAGCTTGCCTCTCTCCTTACGGGTAATCAGGCAAAGTTTTGAATGAACCTTGAGATTTGGAACACCGTGGATTATTCTCGCACCTTCTTCCCGCAGTCTGTTTGTCCAGTAAATATTTGCCTCTTCATCAAACCTTGCCTGAAGCTCCATAACCACAGTTACCGATTTCATGTTCCTGACAGCATTAATGAGTGCTTTTATCACATTCGAATTTTCAGCCACCCTGTAGAGGTTTATTTTTATTGAGATTACATTGGGATCAATAGATGCTTCCCTTAACAAATCAATGATATATTGAAATGACTGGTAAGGATAATGCAGCAAAATATCTTTTTTCCTGATTACATCAAAGAGGCTTTTTTTTAAATCCAAATCCCTATGTGGCAAAGGAGGAAGCGGTTCATACCGTACTTTTTTCGAACCGACTGAAGGAAAACCGATAAAATCTTTAAAGTTGTGGTACCTTTCTCCCGGGATAAGAGTATCGGTTGTGGATAGCTTATTTTTTTTTGTCAGAATTTTCAGGAAATTTAAAGGGATAGCGCTGTCAAATACAAAACGGACCGGCGCACCTTTTGTACGTTGTTTCAGGCTTTTTGACATTTTTTCAAAGAAACTTAGTCGTATATCATCATCAAAATCAAGTTCTGCATCCCTGGTCAGTTTAATTGTGTATGCTTTAAAAATTTTGAAATCAAACATGGAAAAAATATTCACAAGACCGGCTCTTATCACATCATCAAGCAGGATGATAAAGGTATTCCCGTCCTTTTCAGGCAAAACAAGAAAACGTGACATGATTTTTGAGGGAACTTCTATAAGAGAATATTTTGCGCTACGTGATTGTTCTTCTTCTTTCATGTATACCGCGAGGTAAATTGAATGGTCTTTCAGCACTGGAAACTGACTGAATTTATTAATTATTACCGGAAACAATGATGGGCGAACTTTCAGGTGAAAATAGTTTTTAACAAAGTCTTCCTGTTCATTCGAAAGCTGTTTCTCGTTTATAATAAATATTCTTTCTTTTTCCAATTCCTCAAGGATATCTTTGTAAATGACATGAAATTTATTCTGCTGTAATAAAACAATATTCTGAATTTCATTGAGAATATCTTTGGGATTTTCCCCTATCAGCGCCTTTGCCTTCTTACCTGCATCTATCATACGTTTTACAGTGGCAACCCTTACCCTGAAAAACTCATCCAGATTTGAAGAAAATATGCCAAGAAACTTTATACGTTCTATGAGTGGCGTCGTAGAATCTGCCGCCTCCTGCAGTACCCTCGCATTAAATGAAAGCCAGCTTATCTCTCTGTTTATGTATATCTTTCTATTTTTTTCCATAATTCTTTACCATAAAGCCGCTCCGAATAGTTAAAAATATTTTTCACCATTGAGTCTACACAGAGCACAGTGAAAAAAAATATCCTCATTAAAAAAGATCATGCAATAATTTGTATCCTTTTAATCTGTTCTCTTTATCATACTATCTCTTCGGTATATGTAAATCCATATCAAGATACTGAAGGCAACGTTACTTACATACTATTTCGTAAAAATATAATACTTCATTCGATTATTTTTAAAATTGATATATCATTTATATTTTTACGTTTTACGTTTTTGACATACTCTTTCGCGATTTTTTTACTCGATTTGCTTACGGCTATCATAATTTTTTCTGCTGAACCTTTTTCAAAATCTTCTAATACTTCTGCAATATTTTCAGTAATCTTTTTTTCCAGATTATTTATAATTAACCTTTTTATAACAGCTTTTCTGACTTTATCTGGAAAAACCTGCAATTTAAGGACACCCTTTTTTTTAGAAATATTTTCCCATTTCTTCGTAGTGAATTTGATACCGACAACTCCACCGGTAGGAATATCCATTTTAAAACCTTTTGCGAAGTTTTGTGCAAAATCAGTAAATGAGGGATTATGTCCGACGAGCATTACACTGTCGTGCATTGTATCGATCTCATGGATAATAGTTAAAATCGCATCCTCAGACTGTTCATAGAGTGATTTACGTGTTCTGATACTTTTTTGCAGGTAATCCAGCTGTTTCGCAATTAACTTTGCAGATTTCAATGCCCTTGCAGCAGGGCTTGTGATAATCAATGCGGGTTTGATTTTTAGTTCTTTGAGGCGTTCGCCAACCAGTATCGAATCATTTTCGCCCTGTTCCAAGAGGGTACGATCAAAATCTAGAATACTGCCATCCATACTCACAGCTTTACCATGTCGTACAAGATAAATCGTTTTCATTTTTTTTCTCCTGTAAATTTTTTAAAGTCTGTGAAACAAAAGGTACAATAAGTAACTCCGGGCAGTCTGCTTACAGCGTTCAGCTTGTAATTTTTTCATAGCACTTTTTTTAATGATAACCGACAGCGTACTGTCATATACAACCCTAAACCTCAATTATTTTAAATTTTGTATATTACAAAAAGCACAAAGACTCAAAATTTATTGTTCATTTATCATGTTGCCTTCTTTCTTATGGATTCAGTTTTTATATGAAAGTCTGATAAAAACTCATACCTTCAATGTAATGAGCTGTCAAGAGCCGCCTGTAAAAGAGAATTAATAT
>AQSL01000039.1 GCA_000403035.1 Candidatus Latescibacter anaerobius SCGC AAA252-E07
TTCCCCCTCTCTTGAAAAGAGAGGGGGATGACCACCCTGCCTAAATTTCCCTTCTCTTGCCAAGAGAAGGGATTATGGGATGAGTTCGGGAGTGGGGTGGTGGAAAAAGCTGTTCTAACTTTATAAGCCTTTTAAAGTATTTTGTCTTATTCAATAATAAAATCTTTTCGCAAAGATTACAAATTATTTTCTCGTTATTGAATGAATAACGTAAAAGTGGTACTATTAATTCACAAACAAGAATGTTTTGAAATTTAATACCTCATTAATTTGAAATGGGGAATGTCGGAATAGACGCCTTCCGATACTGTCATATGTATCATGCACAGTGAATAATCGATCATGAGAGAACAATTGCTGCAGTGTGAAATAAATAAAGCTTGAATCCATACCCGCCAATGAGTATAATCAGTCATGTATATTCTACTTTTATGAAACGAAAGAATACACGATGAGAAGACGTTATATATTCTTGATCCCGGTTGCCCTTGCACTTGTTTTAGTCGGCTGTGCACAGGAAGAGAGGGGAGAATCGATAACTGCCACACCCAGTGAGACATTTATCGTCAGGATTATCGGGTGCATGGATCACTCGCTGAATATTGTCGGCGATATGGCTGCACCGGCTGACGAAGCCGCTCAGCGCGTTGTCGACGGCGGGCGTATCTTTGTCATGGATGATGAAACCATTTCCAGAACCGGTGAGGAAGCGGTAAAGACCTTGCCGGGCGGAGGGTATTCATATCCCATGCACGAGGACTGGGGCGGATTTGTCGCCGAAGCATGCGACCGCGCCGGCGGGCTCCGTCACATTCAGCCCGTTCCCCTGACCGGCACGCTGACCGATAAGGATGTGGTGATTGTCGGCACCATCGAGCTTCACCCCGATGACCAGATACGGCAACTTCAATCATACAAGGACAGCGGCGCACTCATCATTGTTTTCGGTTCACGCGATTCAAGGGTTGCGAGTGTTGCCGACTACTTTATTGACAACGGTCTCGAGACGGGAATTGTGCCGGTAATGGATGTTGGCGATACTCAGAATATCGGTCCGGTTGCGGGTATCGCAAATGTCATCAACAAGTGGGTGTTCACCGCAGAATACGTGGCGGCGGTGACACGCCAGGGAAAGATACCCTCACTGTGGCAGAGCATGTTTGTTCCGGGTGCCGCTCAAAGGAACGAACGTATCGGCGAGTTCATGTTTCATCCCGATATGAGAATCATGCCCGTTGAGCCGGGAGTCCTCGGCAGTCAGTACATCACCGAGGTAAAGGGATATCTCGAAAAGATACGGGCGAATGAGCTTCCGAAATTCCGTGAGGCGGGAAAACTCTGCGCGGAAACGATCTCTCAAGGAAACAAAATCGTCGCCTGGATAATCGGGCATTTTATGACTTCCCAGCGCCGGATGCCGGGCTTTCCCACATATATCTTTACCATCATCGAGAACGAGTACGGTGCTGAACAACTGGAAGGTGTGCTTGGCCGGGGAGATGTGTGGTTTCACATCGGCTACTCGATGTATCCCGAGCGCGAGCTGAAGTATGCGAGGGAAACAGGGGCGAAAAGCATTGCAGTCTTCACACCCGGGCCGACTGATATCGGTGAGGGTTGGCCGGTTGAGATGGACTTGAGCCTCGTCGACATCTATATCGATCCGTACTGGAAGCATGGTGATGCGGTTGTTGAGGTTCCCGATTATGACACGAAGATTCTGCCGCCTTCGGGTGTGGTGATGAGCACCTGCTACTGGATGGTTATCGGGGAAACGCTTGCTGCGCTGAACGAATAGCCGTTAAAATATCTCCTTCATAAAGTAAAGGCTCCATTGAATTTCCCTTTACGCTTACTCCGAATAAGTTTTTTCCCTGAACACACGGAACAGCACTATATTTTTCCGCTCTATGCTTTGTAAAAAAATATACATGGTTTTCCCATGCACCTGCGGGAATATCGGCAATAATAGGTATTAATGAATCCTCAACATCAGACTTTTTAAGAATAATTGGCTCGGTGCCATGTTTTATCCATTCAGGATTGAGATAGTATTCCTTACAAAGACTTATGATGTTTGCTTCGGTTAGTTTTGTTCTGCCTGTTTCAATATTCGATACACCTGCGCGTGATATGCCTAAAACATCAGCAATTTCTTTTTGATCTTTATTGAACAGACGTCTGAATTCTTTTTCCGTTATACCGATGGAAGGGAAAAGGGGGCGCCGGGGAGTGTACTCTCCTCATTATATTGCAATTCATCACCATTCATACTATATTTCGTTCAAATGTAATAATGGAGTGAGCGTGTTTTTTTCGTTTTCTATCACGAACGAGGTCGCAAAGATGAAAATAAAGAGTATATCGGTGAAAAAACTGTTCGGCATATTCGATCACCACATACCGATGAACATGGATGACAGGATAACGATTTTGTTCGGCCCGAACGGCTTTGGCAAAACGTTTCTCCTCAAACTGGTGTATGGATTCCTCAACTCGGAATACCGGGAAATTCAGGAAATTCCTTTCAGCTATCTGACTGTTGTTTTTGATGATGACAGCACATTACGGCTTATCCATAATCCAGCCGGTTCGGGAGAAAAACTGGGAGTGGAATACACCGGAAAGGGCTCACCTCCGGAACTCTATCAACCCTCACATGACGAGCCCGAATGGCTGAGCGAACGAAAAGAAAGCGTTCGAGTACGGTTAATAAATACCGAGCGCTTAAAACATTTCCCGGGCGAAGACAAAACCGGTTACCGCCTTGCGGTGGAAAAATATGCGGATGAACTGAGGGAACTTATCGAAGAAAAACTTGCCGATTATGCTACCCTGTCCCAGTCCCTTGACAGAACCTTTCCGGTTCGTCTGGTTCAAAAGAACACATTTTCCGAACTGACACTCGATGAGTTAAAAACACGTCTCCGCGAACTTGAGCATAAACGGTCGCGACTTGCCAATGCCGGTTTCCTCGACAGGGAAAAGATCGATCTCGGCGAACTGGAAAATATCGGCGAAAGTAAAAGGGATGTTCTTTCGGTGTATATCGGCGATACGGAGAAAAAACTCAGTGTGTTCGACGATTTAACGAATAAAATAGAGCTTCTTGTAAAGATAGTAAACAACAAATTCCTCCACAAGCGATTAGATATAAGTAAAAAAGAGGGGTTTGTATTCACCGCTTCGGATGGGAAGATTCTCAAGCCGGAAAATTTGTCCTCAGGAGAACAGCATGCGATAGTGCTGTTCTACCTTTTGCTGTTCAAAGTAATGCCCGGTTCGCTGATTCTTATCGATGAACCGGAATTGTCGCTCCATATCGTATGGCAGCAGGAATTCATCAGGGATATACAGGATATTGTCGAACTCGACGGCTTTGATGTTCTTATTGCTACCCATTCTCCCCATATTATCCACGACCGTTGGGATCTTGCGGTAGAATTAAAGGATCCCCGGTGATGAAAGAATATATCACCCCCTATGACATAGCAAACACAGTCCGCATGATGCTTTCACAGAGACCGGGCGCTTTTGTGATTGTCGAGGGCGATACCGATGCCCGTGTGTACGGACGCTTTGTCGATATGTCACACTGCGAGGTGATACCGGCGCATGGAAAGGACAACGTGCTTATTGCAATGAAACTGCTTGAAAAGGGCAAGAACAGGGGTGTTCTGGCAATAGTCGACAGCGATTTCTGGAAACTCGAAGATGTTACGCCGGACATGGAACAGGTCATGGTCACCGACACGCATGATCTCGAGACGATGATTCTTTCATCGCAGGCGCTTGACGTTGTTCTCAGGGAGTTCGGCGCCGCCAGAAAAATTGAAAAGATCGGCAAGCCGGTCCGTGAAGCGCTTCTGGATGCCGGTCTGCCCATTGGTTATTTCCGATGGATATCTTCTTCCAAAATGGACAATCTGCTTCTGAATTTCAGCAAATTGAAGTTTTCCTCTGTTGTAATGGTGCATGGTAAAATGCTGTATACCGATATTGACAGTCTGATACGGGAAGTGAAAAAAGGTTCATTGAACGCTGTGCCAGATTCGAATAAAATCAAGGACAGACTGCGGTCATTTCTGAAGGACACTCGTCATGACCCCTGGCAGGTGTGTTCGGGCCATGACCTGGTTCACATTCTCACCATAGGCCTCAGAGAAGCTTTCGGCGGCAGAAGCGCACGGAACATGACATACGAAATTATCGACAGGATACTCCGAATTGCCTATACCCATGAGGAATTCAGCAAAACGGAACTTTACGCTTCGATTAAGGGATGGGAGAAGAATAACAAAGGGTATACCGTACTGAGAATACTGCATTAATTTTTTATCTGCTTATCAAGTTTAAACAGCATCCTTTATTTGCCCCCTTTCCGGGCTTACGCCCGACTTTCCCCCAAAGGGGGCAAGCAACTGATCTTACGGCAGTTATTATCCTGCCCCCTCCGGGGGAAGG
>AQSL01000040.1 GCA_000403035.1 Candidatus Latescibacter anaerobius SCGC AAA252-E07
GTTGCCAGAATCAGACCGCCGTAAAGCACCAGTCCGCTGATTCCGATCTGGCCATCGGCACCCACCGGCCAGAATATATTTTTCAGTTCGATAAAGAAACGATAGAGAAACGGGAGATTTTCATCAGCCCGAAATTCATCGAAGTGGGTTATTACATAGTATAATCTGGCTCCAACAAGCGATGAAATAACAATCCAGACAGAAAGATTATACACATGGTCGGGATTTTCACCGTCCTTTTTTGCCCTGTATGCAGCAAACATGATACCGGTGAAAAAACCTATAGCAAGCATGAAACCATAACTTCGTATCGCAAAAGAGCCGATTTCTATAATTGTCGGATGCATCCTATTCCTTTCAGTATTCGTGACGGTTCAGGGAGAAATTTAATAAAAGTCCTATCATTATGGCGTTTGAAACACATGATGAACCACCATAGGACAAAAAAGGCAGGGGTAATCCTGTTACCGGCATCATTCCAAGTGTCATGCCGACATTTACAAACATGTGGAAAGCGAATACTGTGGTGATACCTATGGCGGCTATTGACATATAAGGATTTTTCATTTCTGATGCAATAATTATCCCGCGGTATAGTATGAAAAAGAAAAGTGCAAGCACAATTGTCGCTCCTGCAAATCCCAGTTCCTCTCCGATTACACTGAAGATGAAATCATTATGAGACCTGGGAAGGAAACCAAGTTCCGTATACCTTCCTTTCCCGATACCTTTTCCCAGGACACCACCTGTTCCGATAGCAATTTTCGAATTTATAATCTGGTAGCCGGAACCCTGAGGATCGGCTTCGGGATTAAGAACCGATGTTATTCTCTTTTGTTGATAGGATTTGAGATGAGAAAAAATGACCGGTGTCGCTATTCCTGCAGAAATGTTTGTCAGTAGAATCCCGCCCATGCTCAGAAAACGGTATCTCGAAAAGTACAGCGCCGTAACAACAATAAACATAAATACAACCCAGGCAACCCAGCTGAAGAAAGGAATAAACGGCGCAGTCAGGATTGCGGAAATGATTGGCGCGATAAGAAAAAACAAGTGCATGGTATCGAGTCCGGCCCAGTAAACCATGGGAAGCAAGATGGCAAAAAAGACGAGAGAAGTTCCGAGATCCGGCTGCTTGAGAATCATCAGCGCGGGGACAGTTACCATAATAAACGGGATAATACATTTGATGTATTTTGTGGGCATGTTTTTCTTCAGTGACATGTAGCGGGCAAGCGCAAGAATGGTCGCGATTTTCATAAATTCCGATGGCTGGAATCGTATGAAACCCACTTTCAGCCATCGCTCCGATCCTCCCCCTACAGAACCAAAAAATGCGGTCAAAATCAGAAGTAAAATACCGCCTGTATAGAACACATACGACAGGGGATAAAAGACTTTTTGGGGAGTAAATGCCACGGCGAACATGCAAACAATAGAAATAACAACCCATACCAACTGTTTAATCCAGAAGTTTGAATATTCTATATGTTCGCCCGAGCTTGCGCTGTGAATCATAACCACACCGATAATCATAAGCGCAATTACCGCAATTACGAGGCCATAATCCATATTTCTGTCAAAAAGTTTTATCATGTTCGGAATCAGTTGTATCAGGGAAGTGGTTAAAATATTCGGTAAGCACCTGCCTTACCATGGTAACAGCGAGAGATGGTTTTATCTCTCCGACATTTTCAGCTATACATGCTATTGCAATCGAGGGTTCATCATAGGGGGCGAATGCAACAAATATTCTATGGTCGGTACCGTGAGGGTTCTGAACGGTGCCTGTTTTTCCCGCTATGAGGTGTCCGGGAATACGGACGCTTCTCGCTGTACCTCTTGGATTATTCACCACGCCAAGCATGCCCTTTTTCACGACTTTGAACGATTCAATGGAAATGCCCTCGATTCTACCGGTCGGTTCATCGTTTTTCATGATGAGGTGCGGTTTTGCAACGATGCCCTCGGTCGCAATAATGCCGACATAGCAGGCAAGCTGAAGAGGTGTAACATCATTTTCACCCTGTCCTATCGCCAGATTGAGAATCATTCCCGGTGAATACGGAATATTTCGTGATTTATAAAATGCAGGTGAGGGAAGATTTCCCGTTACCTCACCGATGAGGTCTATACCGGTTTTTTTACCGAAGCCGAGTTTTTCGCATATCGGGCACCATTTTTCGATGCCGAGTTTGCGGCCAAGCTGGTAATAGTATACATTGCAGGATTGTATTATAGCATCGACCATATCGAGGGAACCATGGCCGCCGGTATCCCTGTTCCAGCATTCATACTCCCTCCCGAAATAATAAAACCCTTTACACGGTTGAAATCGTGAGCTTTCGGTGAATCCATTCTCAAGCCCTGCAAGAGCGGTGACCATTTTAAAGGTAGAGCCCGGAGAATAGGTCCCCTGGATAGCCCGGTTATAGAGCGGTTTTTCCGAATCGTTGACAAGGGAAGCGTACATTTCCTCAGTCATTATCGAGGCGAATTCATTGGGATCAAAAGAGGGCGAGGAAGCCAGGATGAGAACTTCTCCGTTTCTCGGATCGAGGGCGACTATAGCACCACGAACGGTATCTCCGAATGCCGCTTCCGCAACCATCTGCAGGCGGTAATCAATAGTTAGCTTTACATCTTTACCGGGTGTGGCAGGATCAGGTTTATATTCTCCTATCGTTCCAAGCAAACGGTTTAGATAATTTTTTTCCAGAAATTTTGCCCCGTTTTTGCCTTTCAATATATGCTCATAACACTGCTCGATACCATACCTTCCAATCCATTGATTTTTGTAATACCCTTTATCGAGGAGCTGGTCGGTTTCTTCTTGTGTTAATTTGCCCATGTAACCTAACACATGGCATGCCAGAGCGCCATGGGGATAATCACGTCGCTGATCGATAGTACACCCGACCCCGGGAAGTTCAAGACTGTGTTCCTCAATGACTGAAATAGTACCAAAATCAGCATCCTGAATTATCGTTGAGGGATTTCTCGATTCACGTGTCAGTACTTTTATTGAATCGACCAAACCGGATTTGGAAATATTGATCAACGTTGAAAAATCGGGAACCAGAGAAGCCAAACGTGGAACGGTTTCATCGAATTTGTCTATCTCAAAAGGGTCTATGGTAACCGAATAGCTTGGACGGTTTGATGCCAGTATCTCTCCGTTTCTGTCATAAATAAAGCCTCGTGAAGCTTCAATGATGACCCGCTTTATCCGGTAATCCTCTGATTTATTATAATATTGGTTATAGTTGAAAACCTGTATCTGGAGAAGGCGAAGGATAAGAATCACCATGAGCCCAAATGCAACGATAATATAGAATACCTGTTTTGTTTCAATATGTCTATCTTCTTGATCCGAATAATTCACGTATGACATAATTAAAACCTCCGCTTATGACAAATTCCCAGAGTAGTAAAATTATAAACAGTAATCCTGAAGTAAATACTGCTCCAAAAAGACTTTCGGTGATGAAGAGATCTTTCATCATTGCAAAATCGAATCTGGTATAAAACGACAGGAATATCACATCATGAAAAACACATGCAGTAAAAGCAACAACGGTTTTTACGGAATAGTTTTCAACGGTAAGACGCTCTTTTACAGTATCAAGGACAAAACCCATCAAAGACATTACAAAAGCATTTGCTCCCAGAAATTCAGGCGTATAAACGTCCTGTAAAAAACCGATAATAAAACCGTACATAATACATTCAACTTGGGTCGAAATACTCACAAGTAAAATCAGTACCAACATGGCGAGATCCGGTTTTATACCCAAGATGCTGACTCGGCCGAAAACAGTTGATTGCACAAGGAGTGCTAAAGCAATAATAAGGATATTTCTTATCAGTTTCATAGGTCCTGCTAATGTATTTCAGGTCTTTGAAAGTAGCCGGTACCGTTTCCATCATCCCAGATATCCGATCTCTCCGACCCTTTAAGAATGAAAACTTCATGTACCAGAGAAAAATCTACAGCGGGTTTCACATTCACACTTGCATAGGTATTGACATCGTCGACTTCCTGTTCGGCAACGGTTCCGATAAAAAGGCCTCCGGGAACAGTACCCCCTACACCGGTGGTATAGACCTTTCGACCGGGTTCGGGTTTGTGAAGATGTTGCAGGCCGTACATGCGAAGATAAGAACCGCCTTCCCATCTTATTATCCCTTTCATAGTCCTTTCTCCCCCGATCATTGCCGAGATCCTCGAATTGACGTCTCTGATTATTTGGACGCTCGAGGATGAAGGAAAGACCTCATTAATTCTTCCTACGAGACCCTCGGCGGTTACAACAGCCATGTATTTTTTGACCCCGTCATTTTTCCCTACATCGAGAATCAGGGCATTGACAATACGGTCTACATCACTCCCCATAACATTTCCGGGGATTACAGAATAGGGACTCTTTTCCTTGAAGCCGAGCATCTGCCTGAGGATCAGATTTTCTTTTTCCGCAAGGTAGTTTGAGTGAATTTGAAAGGAATATTCGAGGTTCTGTAGTCTGAGACGTTTGTTTTCACGCCACAGGTCAAGCATATAAATTCCCCATGAAAAAGTAAAATGGCCTGTATTAAAAACAGCCGTCGTTACTGTTCTGGCAAACCTTTCCTTCGAACCTTTGCCCATAAACATCATGGAGATTGATAAAAAAAGTGTTATGAAAAGTGTTACTGAAC
>AQSL01000041.1 GCA_000403035.1 Candidatus Latescibacter anaerobius SCGC AAA252-E07
AACTGCGCCTGCAATAGAAATTACCCCGACACCGCCTTCTTCGACCACCTCATGCGTCTCATTACCAGCCCATGTATCGCCATCCTGCTCAAAGGCATACTCATTGTAGTCTTTCAGTTTGAATACTCCTGAAAAATCCTTGACCCTGTTATATGCCAGTGCAAAAACAAGGCTTCCACGGTCTGTCGGTATCGGATAAGCGATACCCAGTGTGCCCAGTCCCATATAGCCCTCATTGGCACTCCCGGAACCGTTGGCAACGGTACTGCCGAGACTGGTCTCGACTTTCCTTCGAAAATTGACAAGACCGATCTGAAATTCTGGGGTTTTGATACGCGCAAGAGCGGCAGGGTTGTGAATGACAGCGGTAACATCCTCTGCCACCGCAATCTGTGCCCCACCCATCCCCATTGCACGAGCCCCGGCGGTTATATTATTATCAGTTACAACCTCCTGGGACCGGATATTCTGTGGATAACCGAGCAGAATGAACTGCAAGAGTACTATTGCGGCGGTTGTAATCCTTGTTCTCATTATCGTATCCTCTTTATAGAGCTTTTAATCCAGTTTACGTTTATATTGATTTACAATTTCATTATTCTCTCTGCAGTATGCCTTTTTATCTATCTTCTTCTCCCGCCTGAGGAACGGCCCGATGATGAACTGCCGGAACTGCCGGATGAACCGCTCGACCTTGAACCGGAACTACTTCCGCCCGAACTCCTCGAAGAACCCGAACTGCGGGAACCTGAAAATGAACTGCCGCTGCTTCGTGTTGAACTGCTCGAGGACCGGGATGAAGTGCTTGAACTCTTATTTGTCCCGCTTGAAGAACTACGGGTTGTCGTACTCTGCCTCCTGGCGGTTCCTGTTGATTTGCTGTTGGTCTTTCCGGATGAGTCAGAAGTCTTATTCGAGGAGCTTTTCCTCTGTATTGAAACCGGATGCCTGGGATTTGTAGCATTTTTATTCACCGGGACAAGCGTCCTTCTTCTCACCGTTGTTTTCGATTCTTTTGATGAATTCTGTGTTTTTCTCTTCACCGTTGAATTGGTACTTCTGGAAGTCTTTGCGTTGACATTTTTTGACGATGCTCTTCTTTTCACCGTCTCAACGGATGTATCGGATGCTTTTTTCGTTCCACCACCAGCCAGAACAGTATTCCTGCGTGCAGCCCTTTGGAGATTATCATATGTCGTCGTTTTTGATACATTATTTCCTGCTGTTGTTGCACGAGGTATGGTCACACCATTCGTAACACCGGCAAGCCTGTCTTCCCTGCGCGCCCTTGGTCTGTGATCACTGGAATAACCGCCTCCACCGCCTGCATAGTAACCGTCATCATAGTACCCATAATGACCGTAGTAGCCCGGATAGTTATAACCATAATAACCGGGCCAATACCACGAACCCGAGTAATAAGGATCATACCCGAAATGCATGAAACCATAAGGATAATAATTGGGATACATTACCCATCTCGGCCTGAAACAACAATCCCAGTACGGATCGGAATACATCATCGGCTCATACCATGACCACCGCCACCAGGGATCGTAATAACCGGAGTAATAGTCACCATAACCGTAAAAATTGTTTATGACAGTGTAGGGGTCATCTTCATATTCATATACTTCTTCCTCGACATACTCCCCGTCCTCATACTCCCCGTCCTCATACTCCTCCTCAACATAATACTCTTCCGGAACTTCACCGGAGGAAACCTCTTCATCAGGCACATACCGGCCATAACCAGAGCCGACGTAGTATGTTTTACTCACCACGGTATAACATCCGGCAAACATGAACGATAGTCCTATAATTACTCCGATGTGTAAAATATTCGAAATCTTTAACATGATATTCACCTCCCGGGATTACATGACAGGAAAACATAATTTTTATTCAATGTATCTTTTCCGAATCTCTTTTCCTTTCGATTATAAAATAATCAAAACAATACAGATGTCATCCTTTGTGATTTCACCTGAAAATTTTTAGATGAAATTTTTTCGGTAGCATTTGAGAACGGAACGTATGCAAACCATGCACGGGGAAGATAAAAAAAGCGGGATAATTATCATAACAGATTGAATATTATAATGTTAAACTTCCCATCAATCTTTCTTTCAGGGAAGTAAACCGCTCGCTTACCTGATCGTTATGTACCGCTATGGCAAGTGCTTTTACATCGCCGATAAGAACAACGAGCTTTCGTGCACGGGTGACGGCCGTATAGATGAGGTTTCGTTTCAGCATTATGTAGTGCTGGGTTGTGACTGGCATTACGACACAGGGGAATTCGCTTCCCTGGCTTTTGTGAACGCTTATGGCATAGGCAGGCACAAGATCATCGAGTTCGGAAAAACTGTATTCCACCGGATTTTCATAGTGAACCACCATTATCTCGTTTGAGGGATCAATATGTGTTATAAGACCGATATCACCGTTAAAAACCATCTTGTCATAGTTGTTGCGAATCTGCATGACCTTGTCTTTCCTGCGGAATACCCAGTCACCCCTGCGGACTTCCGGTAATGATGGGTTGAAAGGATTGAGTCTCTCCTGCAAGAGGGTGTTCAGGTTGGAAACGCCTGTTTCGCTTTTGTGCATCGGCGAGAGCACCTGTATATCGTTAAACGGATCAAAATGATACTTCGCCGGAAGCCGTCTCGACACCATGTCGACAATCGTCGAAGAAATATGCCCGGGATCGCTCATCTTCTGAAAGAAGAAGTTACTGTATCTATCATTGTCGGTGAACGGTAATTTGCCGGAATTAATAAGATGGGCGCTCTTGACAATTCTGCTCGTAGCGGCCTGGCGGAATATCTCGGTAAGTCTGACTGTCGGCACCGTGCCGGAATCAATTATATCCCTGAGCACATTCCCCGGACCTATGGAGGGAAGCTGATCCACATCGCCGACAATGACAAGGGTTGTATACGGGCTTACCGCTCTCATAAAATCCCTCAAAAGCACCGTATCGACCATTGATGCCTCATCCATTATAATTGCATGTGCGCCGAGGGGATCACCCTGATTCTTGGTGAAACTTCCGTTGCGAGGTTTAAATTCAAGGAGGCGGTGTATGGTTTTTGCCTCAACGCCGGTTGTCTCGGACAGACGTTTTGCGGCACGGCCTGTCGGCGCACAGAGCATTACGGGAAGCTTTAACCTCCTGAATATATCAATTATTCCCAGCACCGTTGTCGTTTTACCTGTTCCCGGGCCTCCGGTGAGCACCAGCATATTTGACAGAGACGCTTCCACCATGGCCTGGCGTTGTAACGGCGCAAATACCATTCCCCTCTGTTTTTCTATTTCGCCAATCATCCCTTCTACTTCGGATTTTCGGGGAATTTGCCCCGCGCGGGGAGTCGTGGCAACGAGTTTCAGAAGCTGTGAAAGTTCCGATTCGCATCGAAACAGATCCGACCGGTAAACTCGTTCCTCATTGGCAATAACTTCACTGCGTTTCTTGAGAATATGAACGGTCTCGAGCACGTCGGAGGCATCGCAATCGAGCATTTCAGCCGCAGATTCAACAAGCTGAATAAGCGGCGCATACATATGTCCGTTATCAACCAGATCGTTGAGACAGTACATGATACCGGCACGTATCCTGTCATACGAATCCTTTGCTATACCCAGTTTCGTGGCTACCTGGTCTGCCTTGATAAAACCGATTCCCCTGATGTCCTCTATAAGACGGTAGGGATTGCTGCGCATTTTGTCTATAGTCTCATCACGGTACTTATCGTATATTTTTGACGCATACGCCGAAGAAATATCGTGTGTCTGGAGAAAAATCATGATATCCCTGATGTGCTTGTGTCTCGACCATCCTTTTTTTATTTCCTCAAGCTTTTTAACGGTAATCCCTTTCACTTTCTCCAGACGGTCGGGGCTTTCATCGAGGATTTTTAGGGTATTTTCTCCGAATGTATCCACAATTCGTTCGGCTATTACCGGCCCGATGCCGTAGATGAATTTCGATGCGAGAAAACGTTTGACGCCCTCGAGCGATGAGGGAGTAACAGATTCATAGCTGTGAAATTTGAACTGCCTGCCGTATTTGGGATCGTCCACCCAGTAACCGTTAAAAACGACGGTTTCTCCCACTTCGAGCATCTTTATATACCCTTTCACGGCAACCGGGCTTTTCCTGTTCTTAATTTCGATCTTGGCGACAGTATAACCGTTCTCTTCATTGTGGTACGTTATGGTTTTCACGATGCCTTTTATTTTTTCAAGGTTTTCATGGGCCATGAGTGAAGCCTTCTATTCTTTTATCCTTATTCACGGTTTTCTTTTTTCCATTGTCTCTCAATGAAAAATAAGCATTTGCACTCAAGAGGCAAATGTTTTTATTTGAAGGCTTGTAATACATGAATACTCACCTTTACAACGAATATCCTGTTACTGACGCTTGAACCCGTATTCCCCATATTTAACCAATGAAACGCTTTCACAATTTGTCATAACATTTTATTATATAATAAATAACACTCGCTTATGACTGACAATTTCAGATGGCGGAGGTTGCGGTAGACAAGAGGTTGTTTGCCGAGATATTGTCCCGGATTGAACGATCAGTATGCAGAAAATACTTGTAAAAGAACCTGGAAGAGGTAATATTTGTTTATCGATAAGATT
>AQSL01000042.1 GCA_000403035.1 Candidatus Latescibacter anaerobius SCGC AAA252-E07
TTTTCCCGAACTTCCCGAAGGGCTCATCACCAGACCTACATTGTTCTGGAAGCTGTATAGTAAAGCGGCTCAGACAACGGAAACAGAGGTATCGTATATGACCGCCGGATTCGACTGGCATGCTGAGTATACTGCCGTTGTGAGTGATGATGAAAAAGAGATGGAACTATCTTCCTGGGTTTCGATCAATAATAATTCGGGAGCAACCTATAAAGATTCAAAACTGAAGCTTGTTGCGGGCGATATTCACCGGATACAGCCAAAAAAACTCATACAAAGGGAAGTTCCTGTACAGGGAGAACTGTTTGGGAAAGAGCCTGACATGGGTTTCGAAGAGCGCGAGCTTTTCGAGTATCACCTCTATGAACTTGAGGGAAAAACAACGGTTCATAATGCGGAAGTAAAACAGATAGCCCTTTTCCCGACAGCGATCACAAAAGTAAAGAAACTGCTCATATACGATCCATGGAAAAATGACAGAAAAGTTACTGTAAAAATTGAATTTACAAATGATGAAAAAGATGGTCTGGGTATACCGCTTCCGGCGGGCAAGGTACGAGTATATAAACGTGATACCGATGGAACTATAGAATTTATCGGTGAAGACGCTTTAGACCATACTCCGAGAAATGAGGATATACGCCTGACACTTGGGAGCGCCTTTGATGTTGCAGCCGAAAGGAACGTGGTAGATACAAGTCGCATTTCAAAAACCGTACGTGAGGAAACAATTGAAATAAGCTTGAGAAACAGAAAGAAAGAATCCATAAGGGTAACTGCAGTAGAGCATGTAAGGGGTGACTGGGAAATAATCAAAAAATCGGATTCGTTTGAGAAAAAAGATGCTTATACCATCGAATTCACCGTTGCCATACCTGCCGGCAGCGAAAAAACGATAACATATACGGTTCGTTATAGAGAGGGTATTGAACGGTGATAAAACCTGATCTGGAAACATTAAAACTGAGAATAAGCGAAGGAACGGTATTTCCGATAGTAAGAACGATTCTTGCCGATACCGAGACGCCTGTATCAGCTTATCTCAAGATCCGCAACAGGAGTACGTATTCGTTTCTTTTCGAGAGTGTTGAGGGTGGGGAAAAGATAGCGCGGTACTCTTTTCTCGGATCGGATCCGTACCTCATATTCCGGTCAAGAGGTGATTCCGGCACTGTCCGTGACTTAAATACCGGGAAAGAACGCAGGTTTCATGGCGACCCTATCGGTGAACTGCGCATGATAATGTCACGGTACAACACGGCCGGATTTCCGGGACTTCCTCGATTTACAGGCGGCGGAGTAGGATACTTTGCGTATGATGCTGTACGACTTGTCGAGGATATTCCTGATACAACAAGGGATGATTACGGAACAGACGATATCTTTTTCATGTTTTATGATACCATTCTTGTATTTGATAATATTGGACATACAATATCTATAATATCCAATGTTCACACCGATGCAGATGGATCAATAGAGGACCGCTACCAAGAAGCGGTATCAAGAATTGAACAGCTCGAAAGCCTTCTTGCGAAACGTTCGGCCCCTTCACCGTCGAAGGGTACGGGAAGTTTTGAAGCTGTGCCGAACATTGATAAAGCTTCGTTTATGAAAAATGTACGCCGTGGCAAAGAATACATATATGCGGGTGATATCATTCAGGTTGTTCTGTCGCAGCGTTTTGAACGTGAAATAACCGTGGCACCATTTGATATTTACCGTATGCTCCGTATCGTGAATCCTTCTCCGTATATGTTCTTTATATCAATGGACAAGGTTGATATCGTCGGCGCATCTCCGGAAATGTTTGTACGTGTAGAAGGCGGTGAGATGGAGGTAAGACCGATTGCAGGCACGAGACCGAGGGGTGCAACTCCCCTGGAAGACAATCAACTCGCCGAAGATTTAAGAAATGATGAGAAGGAATGTGCCGAACATATTATGCTGCTTGATCTTGGGCGTAATGATGTTGGGAGAGTTGCACGGTATGGTTCGGTGAAAGTGGACGAGACTATGTTCATTGAGCGTTACAGTCATGTTATGCACATGGTCAGTTCGGTAAAAGGCAGTTTAAATGATGAGATGGACAGGTTTGATGCGCTTCTTTCGTTTTTTCCCGCCGGTACGCTGTCCGGGGCACCAAAGATCAGGGCGATGGAAATCATTGATGAGCTTGAAACAACAAGGCGTGGAATATATGGCGGAGCAATCGGGTACGCAGATTATCAGGGAAATGTGGATTCATGTATTGCCATAAGAACAATTGTGATACAGGACGGTAAGGCTTATATTCAGGCAGGAGCAGGTATTGTTGCCGATTCAGATCCCGAACGTGAATATCAGGAATGCGTGAACAAGGCAAAGGCGCTCTTCAAAGCGATCGAAATGGCGGAAAAGGGAGATTTTGTACTTCAAGTCACAAGTTAGGGAATATTTGTTATATAATGCGAGATAATAAGTTATAAAACTACAATAAAGTATTTTGTATGATTTAATATACATTGAAAAAACTATAAAAGTTCACACGATTTTGTGTTTTTCTGATTCTGGATTTTAAGTACGCGATACAAATGAACCAATACTTGGAAAGATTATGATTCTTGTTATTGACAATTACGACTCATTTACCTATAACCTCGTACAGTATATGGGGGAACTTGGCGCCGATTTGGAGATTTTCAGAAATGACAAAATAACCATTGAAGAAATCGAAGCCAAAAATCCTGAGAAAATTGTTGTTTCTCCGGGTCCATGTACACCACATGAAGCGGGAATATCGGTAAAAGTCATACAATCATTTTCAGGGAAAATCCCGTTACTCGGTGTATGTCTCGGACATCAATCCATAGGACAGGCATTCGGGGGAAACATTGTTCAGGCGCCGCGGCTTTTTCATGGAAAAACATCTGAAATATTTCATGATGGCAGAACGATACCTCTGTTTCCGTTGTCTGAGCCGCTTTACTATACAGCTTCCAGAACAATGTAGGTCTGGTGATGAGCCCTTCGGGAAGTTCGGGAAAATCGAACTGCTTAATAGCACTCAGTTTCACTATCTTTATTCCGCCGTCTTTTCCCTTCAAAACCACATCTCCCGCTACCGACTGAAGAACACCCTCGATGAGTTCGCCACCTTCCACCCAGATGGTAATATTCCTGTCAATATACCTTTCGAGCACTTTTTGAGAATTAACAAGGTCATAGCGGAAATTTTGCTCGAGTATAGTAACCGCTCCATTTTCTGCAGTAAACCTGACCGATGTCGGGTCTATACGTTTCGAGACATCAGTAAACGAAAGAGTCTGGAGTCCCTTATCGAAATTCAGTTCATCTACAATCTTTACAATTGCAAGGTTCTTATTGTATACAGTCAGCGATATGTCTTTTGAAAATCCTCGAGAAACGGTCAGTACCATAAGTAAAATAAATAACAGTACACGATTCATGTATCATCCCTTTCATAAAAAGAAACGCCGAATTGTATGACGAAAAAAGATGAATATGTCTATCATTTTCTCTCAACTATTACGTAAATAACAATTTTTGTACCAAAAAAAACCGCCGGGCGCCCGACGGTTTATATATTATAATATGTATATTCTACAACATAAAAAGGGCGCACGTTTCCTATAAATCATACCACCACCAAAATGTATTACGGGCAAATGCGCTCTTCATGAATTACTACTCCTGATAGTTTATAAGATATATTGAATTTCAAAGAAACATATAAATCAACGTTCTGTCAAGTTTTTTTTTAATTTTTAATATAACGCTTAAAGTTAGTATAGATATTTACCCATCCCCACACCCAAACTCACCCATTAATCCCTTCTCCTGCCTTGAGAAGGTAAAACGAGGAATGTAGACACCCCCTCTTTCCCGGAAAGAGGTGGAATTATATAATTAAATCACTAAGAAATATACCAGAAAAAAAATTTTGAATTAATATGGTTAACTTTCCTGTATATAAATTATTTAGCTGATTTTCTGAAAGCCGACAGCTGTCTTTTTTAAAGATTTTTTAAGATTTTAAAAAATATTTAACTTGACAATCAAAAAAAAATGATTATAATATTATTAGCACTACTGCTATTATGTATAAGTATATATTATATTTTATACATATTAACATATATAATTATTAACTTTTTGCATAGAGGAGATGAGATTCTATGAAACGTACAATGTTTATTGTGTGCTTGCTTCTTCTGTTTTTAGTTGCACATGTCACGGCAGAAAACACCCCAACTCTGTGGCTTAACGAGGGGACAAACGAGGTTACCTTTTCAGTTGTTAACCGAAGAAGCGAAGACCTCACCGGCATTGCGATTCATGTCGATGAGGAAAAACTGCCCGAATGGTTATCAATAGAGAATGATTTGAGACCCATCGATATCAAACAGGGGCAGAAAAGCTTCGAGAAGATCGCCCTCACACTGAATGTTTCCGATGCACCTGTGGATGTCGAAGCTGAAATGCCATTTACATTCACGGACAGTAAAAGCGGTAGATGGGAATACTCTGTGAGAGTTCATGTGAACACTGACCTTCCGTCGAGCTATGAGCTTTTTGAAAATTACCCCAACCCGTTCAATCCGGTAACAACCATACGTTATTCGCTGAAAGAATATATCCATGCAAAGCTTATAATCTACAATTCCCTGGGGCAGCAGGTGCGGACACTGGTGGATTCCCCCCGGAATGCCGGAGTCCATTCAGTCAAATGGGACGGAAAAGACGACTTCGGCAGCCCGGTTTCGAGCGGGGTGTATGTTTATACCCTTCATGCCGGCGGTTTCGCAAAAACCATGAAGATGCTTCT
>AQSL01000043.1 GCA_000403035.1 Candidatus Latescibacter anaerobius SCGC AAA252-E07
GTGCAAAGACCTGTCGGTTGTCCAGCAGCAGCTCGGCCATGCAGATATAAAGACTACTATGAGGTATTCGGATGTAACTGAAGAAAGAAAGAGAGATGCAGTTGAATTATTTGATTTTAGATTAAAAGAAAATGAAAGTTAAGTAATTAATAATTAGTTTCATTTCATTATGATTATTGGCTACTTTATTCATGTAGCATTTTTCCTCTATCTTCATATCTCATAATTCGACTTGAACATTTATGCTAAATCTATGTAATCATGGAATTCTCACAATACTTGCAAGCATTATTGTCAAGTACCACAACTAATAAAAACGGTTTTTATTATCTTCATTGTTTCATCAAATGGTTTAGTTCGAAATTAAATGAGCGTATATGAAAGTCCGAGAGCTAAAACCTGTTTTAGCTGCCTTTTTCTTGAAATATCACGGTCATAATAAATACGAACTCTCAAGTTAACATTCAAATATTTCGATATTTTTGATGAAAAGAGATTATCCCAGTTGACATCGATTCTGTCAAAGCTCGCAAGGTTTGAGAAAAGCTCAAGTTTCGAAGAAAAGACAATATTCTCTCCGAAATTAGTGGAAAGATCGGTGACACACTCAAGACCGCCCTCAACCTTTGTTTTCTCAAGTTTTTCAGTTTTGGGATCGTCAGCATAAAGAACTGGGAATTCGCTCGTTATGGTCTCTTTTAGTGCCCCTCCAAAGCGTGACTTTATTATTTTATTAGGTTCGTATCCAAAACCTGTACTTTCAATAAAATAAGCGGGGTCCATAAAGTCGGTCACAGCTGTTTTACCTGTTTCGGAATAGTGGTATCCCCGTGTAAACTGTGTATTACCGGAAAAAGCCACATATGGATTGACATAGCTACCCATTTTGTAAGTCAGTACACTATCAAATTTTAGTTCATCTGAAGCTTTCTTAGCTTCCTTATCGCCTATCTTGGTTCTACCATAGGATATATTTAACGAATTATTCCAGGAGTATCGGCTCTGTATATAGTTGAACCGTCCATTAAGATCATTGATCCAACTCCAGGAATCCTCTCCGCCATGAGTCCAATTATCAAAATTATTCTGAGAGAAATTTAGTGTACCGATAAATTCTTTGTGCCATCCGAAGACGGGTGTCTTTGTCTCTTTTGCATGTAAAGGGGTTACGTAAAGAAAGACAAGCAATAGGAATAATCTGACCAATGGTTCCCCTCCTTGTGTTTAGAACCTGCATTGCTTTGATAATAAAACAATTCTTCACTAATTGGAACCTTATATACCGCCAAACATTCAAGACATCGTATATATATTTAAATTATTTATCTTGTTTATTTAAGAGATATAAAAGTTTTTTTACCTTCAATATGGTACTCGATTTTGTCTTCGCGGGCTAGCCATCCAATCGCCATATAGCTCAGCATTGAATTTTCATTCAGCAACTTTGGGATTTGCTGAATGGTGACTTTCCCTTTGTTATTGAGGATTTCCCAAATTCTTCCCGCTGTTTCACCAATTTGAGGATACATGGCTATTACTCCTTTTAAGAAAGGTTATTATAAACAGTTGAATATCTTAACAGATTTCTTGATTATCTCTCTTTTGTATCTCGAGAGGAGCAATCTGAATTGTCTCAAACGGCATTTCAACACCGTGCTCGGTCAATGTCTTAAATATCCTCTCACGCAGCTCAAAGATTTTCGCAATGTGCTGTCTTTCGTCTTCTAACCAAACCTGCAGTTGGAGTTCTACATTATAGTCGTTGAGGGCGGCGACCACTACCTGGGGTTTTGGTTCTTTCATAAAACTTGTATCTTTTGCAACCAGATCCAAAATAAGATTTCTCGCGCGATCAATATCTTCGTTCACGGAAACAGTTACGGATACATCAAGTCTGAGATGGGGGAAATTTGTGTAGGATGCAACGGTTGAATTGATGATTGTCGCATTGGGAACGGCAAGCATGCGCCCGTCGACAGTGACAACCCGTGTTGATCTCAGGGTGATTTTTTCCACACGGCCGTAATACCCTTCTACCTCAACAATATCACCTATAACAAATGGCCTGTCCCAGAAAATTAATACTCCTGAAATAAGGTTGGAAAGAGCGTCCCTGGCGGCAAAACCTATTGTAAGTCCAGCTATACCGAGACTTGTCAGCAAAGCGGCGGTATTTATACCCACCGCTGTTAAGGCCTGCACAAGTCCTATAGTGAGCATTGTGAATTTTAGGACTGTTTGAATGAAACTTGCCGTTGTTTTATCGATATTGGTGTGTTTCAAGAGTAAACGAATAACACGGTTAAGCAGCCACCATGACCAATAAAAAACCACGAAAATGAAGATACCGACTATCAAGTTTGCAATAAATGCTGCTATACTCGAACCCAGCGTTTCAAGATCAAATTCGGTCTGCAAACGTTTTACTATGCTAGTAATAAACTTATCCATGGGCACCTCTTACCATACAGGATTTGATTCGATAAACATATTCCAATAGTGGCGATTACAACCACTTCCTCTTTTTGAAAAAGATTAACATCGACAATACCACGCTGATGAGTACTCCCCAGAATATAAAATAGCTGTATTTGTAATGCAATTCGGGAAGATATTCGAAATTAGTGCCGTAAATTCCCGCTATAAAAGTTAACGGTATGAATATCGCGGCAAATATTGTTAAAACCTTCATAATATCATTCATTCTGTTGCTGACAACGGAATTATACATATTTAACTGATCGGACAGCATGTCTCTATAGGTATCGATAACTTCCGTAACCTGGGTTGTCAGATCGAGCAGGTCTTTCAGAAAAGGTGCGGTTTCTTCATGAATTAGATCGCTGTCCAATTTGCTTAACTGTAAAATCGCTTCTCTGGCCGGCCTGATGGATTTACGCAGAAAATTCATTTCCCTTTTATAATTGTTTATCTTCTCAATCACTTCCGAATCGTGAGCGGATACAACTTCCTCCTCGTTATCTTCTATTTGTTCGCCCATCCGTTCAACGGTATATATGTAATTATCCACGATGGTATCCAGCAACGCATAACCGAGATAATCTATACCTGCCCCTCTGATTCTTCCCTTTTGTTTTCTTATTCTGTCTCTCACCGGGTCGAACACATCACCGGGACTTTCTTGAAAAGTTAATAAATACTTCTTTCCGATAACCATACTCATATGCTCAGAAACAACCTGCTGTTGTTCCTTGTCAAAACGGATCATTTTTAAAACGATAAACAGGCAGTTATCATATTCTTCAAGTTTCGGCCGTTGGCCGGAATTCAATATATCCTCAAGAATAAGGGGATGGAGTTTGAATGCCGCCCCTATTTTCCTGATCACTTCGACATCATGAAGCCCGTCTACATTGATCCATGTAACAGTATCAGATTCGACAAATTCTTTTCCCTTAGTGATGTCTTTTAACTCATCCTCCAGTATGTTGGTATTATCATAATCAATGAGCCGAATTCTTATTTCCTCAACTTTTTGCGTTCCGATGAAAACAAGAGAACCGGGAGCAAGACCTTTATTTTCGCTTCTTTTTTTGAAAAAACGTGCCATCTCAATTCCCCCCAGAAAAATATTTGATTTATACTGAAAAATGATAGCCTGTCGTGTTCATCATGAGAGTTAAGAATCCTCACTTTTTTTCTCTACCTCGTAATTGAATGTAACCATCCAATCCTCGAAGTTTTCATTAATTTTTTTTATCGATTCGATCACTTCTCGTTTGAAATAGTTTTCCAGCGGCGCTCCCTGTCCCGGCCAGATCCGGAATTTTATGCGCAAATATTCATTCCCCAGCACCGTTCTGTATTTACTTTCGACAGAGGGTTCCAATATGCATATACCGGCGAAACGCTCGTAGGCGGCTTTAGCTATTTGTTCTACTATTCTTTCGATTTCATCCGGTAAGTCATTATTTCTCAGCAGTTGAATCTCCGCAATTCCGCGAACATAACCGCGCGGATAATTTATAACATTTGTTATCATTCTGTTCGGGATGTAAATATCCGCTCCCAGGTAATTTGTCATAACCGTAAAACGTATGCCAAATTCTTTGATTATTCCCGTCTGCCCGGAAATCTCGACCATATCTCCTATATCGAACAGATTCGACAGTACAATCGTGAGCCCGGTGACAATATCCTGGACAAAGCCCTGAAATCCGAAACCTACTGCAAGTCCGATGATTGAAGCGCTTGCAAGGTATGCCTTTAAGGAAATTTTAAATTCCTTCAAAATGAAACCGAATGCCAGAAAATAAATTAAAAATATCAGAGCGCTCATAATAAGACTGATAAGTGTATTGACCTTCGACAATGGCGATCTTCGCTGGATGTCAACCAGCTTTTTGCCGATTTTGCGGATTATTCTGATCAAAAGATGAACGCTTGTGGCAAATACGATGAGGATTATAATGCGTGTAAATCCCGAGCTTTCAATAATGTAATTCAGCATAGATCAATTCCTGTTTCGAAACTCGGACTATGAAATCAAAGAAGACAATAATCGCAAGCAGATGCGTGTCTTTCTTTCAAACTTCCGGATCCAAATTCTGCAAGCATATGTTTCTTTGTAACTTCCTTGTAAATATATATGGAATTCAGGTTAATTGTTTTTCATGATATCAGTGATAATATCGTTAATGAGTTCAGGTTTGAATCCATATTTTTCTGCTATCATCGAACAGAACTGAAACTCTTCATCGTAAATTTTCCTGTACCCCATATGGAAGAGGCAATCAGGCGGTATGGAATTCTGGTAACGGAACCGGGTGAAGTCTTTACCTATTCGAACAGTGGATACGGTATTCTCGACCACATCATCACAACTGTTTCTCCTCAACAATATGCTGATTCCCTTCAAT
>AQSL01000044.1 GCA_000403035.1 Candidatus Latescibacter anaerobius SCGC AAA252-E07
ATATGGTAAACCAATTAATATGGATAATATTAGAGAAGAAGAAAAGCGGGACTTGTTATTGAACCAGGTGAAGTTGTTTTTGTCTTAACACGTGAAACACTTTTATTACCAAATGATATTCATGCTATTTTAAGTCCAAAAAGAAAATTAAGCCATTATGGAATATTGGTAATGGGTGGATTTTGTATTGATCCATTATATGAAGGAAGATTATTAATAGGTTTATATAATTTTTCATCTTCGCCTTTTCCTTTATTACCTGGCAAAAAACTCATAGCTGCGATGTTTTATAAATTACAAGAAGAAGAAATTGAAGAATTTAAAAAACCTGAAGCTACTATTTCTGAATTTCCGGACGATCTGATTAATATGATGGAAAGATATCGACCAGTATCAACTCAAAATCTGTTGAATGAAATTTATAATATTAAAAATAAAGTTGAGGATTTAAGAAAAGAGTTCAGTGACATGGATATATGGTTTAAGAAATTTCAGGGTAGTATAGAAAAGATAACAGAAACTTTAGATAAAGAAGTAATTGAAAGAGGAACATCAGACCAAAATTTACAACGGCAAATTTCTGAATATACAAGAGAAGCATATAAAATAGCAGGTATGGTTGGTGGTATCGGAGCTATTGTTGTGGCGTTATTGTTATTTCTTATACAGCAATTATTATTAACAAAATAATTTTATTAATCAAGAATTATAGATTGTTTTATACATAACTAATTATAGTGGATATTGTAAAGATAATACCTGAAATTTAATTCATATTTTAGATAAAAAGCGTAAAGTATAGGAGAGTAATAACAGGATAAAAATCACAAAAATAGTTTAAAGTATTCGGCTTGGGAATGTGATAAATTTTTTTCTCATTTAATTTGACCTGAGCCTAATTTTATTTTGCCTTCATATAGATAACCACGGATAATTTAAGTTATTCGGTTTCATTAATAGTGAAAGTTATTATTTTAGCGGGAGGAACATAATAATGCGCTCTTCTCATCCTTTGCGGTTCACACATATCACATCGGTTGACTCATCCGGGCTGTAGGCGGAGCGGTCATATCCGCCGTAAACGCCCTCAACCGTAAATCCCGCATCCTCTGCCGCCGAGACAATCTCATCGCATGTCCGGTTTGTAAGCACTGCCGTTTCGGCGAGACTCTCATAATCATCTTTCCTTACATGATAAAACGCAAGTGAAAGGAATGTCCTGTCGCCGTGTGGCACGAGGTTTTTCACGGCAATGACCTCGGATTCGCCAACCTTTTTGCGCTCGATGCGGTGACGTGGTTTTTGTGCGGAGACTGCACGGTAGTTGAGTATCTGCAGTACGAAAATACCGCCCGGTGAAAGCGATGAATAAACCGCCCGGAAAGTCAGGTCGATATCTTCCGGTGTGGCAAGCACTGATAAGGAATTGCCCAGGCATATCGCGATATCCCATGGTCCGCCGCTGAGTGTTCGCATATCGCCGGTATGGTAGCTGATTGACCGATGAGCGTGATGTTTCCGGGCATGATGAATCATTTCAGAATTGATGTCAAAGGCGTTGACCTGTGCGCCAAGCCCTGCGAAAAACTCCGCATGAAGTCCGGTGCCGCATGCCATATCGATGGCACGAAGCCCGGGCGCTTGACTGAGCATTTCTTTTAAAAACGGTCCCTCACGTTTCAGACGGGTTTCGTTATCCGAGAGCACATCATAATACTTTGCAGTTGTTGTAAATGGTTTTGCCATAATCTTTTCCCGGAGGTTATCAGGAGGTTATCAGGAGATTTCAGGATAAGTCATGTATAAGAGAATAATAATCATCAAGTTATAGGTATGCAATTGATTCATTGTTAAGGACCGTATCGTATTCACCCCGCAATAATTCTCAGATTATCACCCAATCCCTGCCAACGGGCATCGAGCGAAATTTTTTTCATCGGATCGGTTCGGAAGAGAAAGCGGGTATGCATCTGTATGACACTTGCGAGGACCGGTGTGATTTTCGACGGTTGTAATGAAACAAGCTTGCCTTTCATCAGTGTGCTGCCGATGATACCTCTCTTACCGGAAAACCGGGAATGCACAGGATAAAAGAACCTGTCGGGTGATGGCACGATAGGTTTAAAACCTGATTTTAAAAGTAATTTCCGGAGTGATAATGGCCTGAAATTGAACAGGTGCGTTGTATCGAGGTAATCTGATAACAATTCGTCGGTGGTTTCCCCCAAAAGAGGCGAATACGGCAGTTCGATAAAAAGGAATCCACAGGGTTTGAGAAGCTTTTTGCAGTGCCGCAGTACTTTTATCGGATCGGTGAGGTGCTCAAGGACATGGGACATGGCTATGATATCGTACTGTTCGCTGCCGGAATCTATATCAAGTATGTCTCTGCGCTCCGGAATGATACCGTACTGCGTACGGGCTTTCTGTATCATGTACTCGTTGAATTCAAGCCCTTTGAAACTCCAGCCGTGTTGTTTGAAAAATGACAGAAATGTCCCATCGGCGCTTCCGAGTTCGAGTATGCTTTTATCTCCGGAAGTTTGCAGGTGGTTTTGAATGTAAAGAAACTGGCTGAAAGCGCGCATTTTCGAAAACCGTGACTTGAAAAAGTAGGCAAGCCTGTTTCGCCTCACTTCAGAAAAGTATTGTTTTTTGTAAAAATTCTCGAGGAAAGCAGGAGCGGGCTGTTTCGCAAAATAGTAGAGTTCGCAGTCATCGCACAATACGATGTCGAATGGTTTCCCGAAAGTGGAATTTTTAGCGACTCTATGTGATGAGGATGTTCGGGAACACAAAGGGCAGGTATCGATAGCCGTATCCGGTACATTCACCTGAGGATTATTCTGTTCCGGTGGATTTTCGTTGTTCATGGGAGCGTTGATCATTCTCTGGTTTCAACATACTTGAGAGAAGTTGCCTTCTCATGCCATCTCAGGGCAGTTTCCACAATATCTCTGATATCGGTGAATTTCGGTTTCCAGTCAAGTAATTCATATGCCTTCGTTCCGTCGGCGACAAGAACGGGCGGATCACCGGGACGGCGTCCGGTTTCATCTGTCGGAACGGATTTTCCGCTAACCTGTTCCACCGCATCAATCACTTCCCGTACCGAATGTCCTTTTCCGGTTCCCATGTTGAGGGCAAAACTGTCACTTCCCGCAAGGATGAGATCCAGTGCCCTGACATGGGCTTCGGCGAGGTCCGATACATGTATATAATCGCGGATCGCCGTTTTATCGGGAGTGGGATAGTCGGTACCGTAGATTTTGATGTCGGGTCTCTGTCCCATGAGCGCTCGAATAACCAGGGGAATCAGGTGTGATTCCGGATCATGTAATTCGCCGATCTCTGCTTCAGGATCGGCGCCGGCAGCATTGAAATAACGCAGTGCGGCATGCCTGATGCCATGAGCGTGGTCAAAATCCCTTAGTATCTGTTCTATCATCAGCTTACTTGAGCCGTAAGGATTTATCGGTTTCTGCGGATGATCCACAGGGATTGGAATTTTAACAGGCACACCATAAATGGCGGCAGTGCTTGAAAAGATAAAACAGTTACACCCGTGATCGCGGACCGCCTCCAAAAGCGACAGGGAACCTGACACATTGTTTTGGTAATATTTTCCGGGATTTGTTACCGATTCTCCCACATCTATATATGCGGCAAAATGCATTACTCCGCATGGATTGTATTGTGTAAAGACGCTGTCCAGCGCATTCCTGTCAAGAATATCACCCTTTATAAAAGGTCCCCACTTTATCGCCCATGTATGCCCGTACACGAGATTATCAAAGGTTACCGGAACATACCCCGCCTGTGCAAGCGCCTTGCATGTGTGACTGCCTATATATCCGCTTCCGCCGGTAACGAGGATATATTTATTCATGTATGCTCCCCATGTTTCAGGATTACGAAAAATAACGTGTTCGTCCTGTCGAATAAAGAAATGTTACTTTTTTACCATGTACTGGATTCCCACCATGACTCTCAGGAAATAAACGCCCATGGCAAGAAAAGGGTGTCTGATCAGCCGAACCCACTTGCCCTTTTCAATAAAAACCATGAAAAATCGATACCATATACCAAGCTGTTTCTTTACTATCGGGTCATTCTTTCCCCATTTGTCTGCATATTTGTTCAATATACCGGAGTAGAATGCTTTTTTCTTCAGGTAGGTTCCGAGATTGAATTTTCCTTCGTTATGATATATGGGCGATTCAATGATACCTTTTGTGCCTGATTGAGCTATCCGCCTGTCAAGATCCCAGTCCTCGGCCGCTATAAGCGAAAGGTCAAATCCGCCGGTTTCAAGAAATTGTTTCCGGTTAACAAACCTTACTCCATCGATACAGGTAGCGTTATAGAAACTTCTTTCGAAGTTTCGGACTTTTATCCAGAAGCCCTTGCCGATAACCTGTTCCGGTATATACAATGCAACATGTCCCTCGTTTTCACACTTCTCGAAACATTCCAGTATGACATTTTCCGAAAGAATCATGTCGGCATCGACAAAGAGAATATAGTTCCCGACACCTTTTTCGATTCCGAAATTCCTCTGAGCAGACCGCTCGGGGCCGTGTACATAAACATTATCGGTAAATTGCCCTGCTGTCTCTGCTGTTTTATCGGTAGAGTGATTGTCCACAACAATTATTTCTATTCTTTTCCGGGGGAAAGTCTGGTCCTTTACCGATTGCAGACAATTGGCGATATTTTTTTCTTCGTTTTTGGTAGAGATTATTACAGAAACATCAATGGTATTCATGGATGTATGAAATTTTTTTACAGGATTAACGGTTTCTGATGCACAGTAATTCAAAATAATATATTATTTCATGGTATCAAAGAGTTTTAAAACGGTGAGAGTCGGACAGATAAAATAATTTGACATATTCCGTCGGCATAAGTAATATAATGCTGTAAATAAAGTATAATAGTGTGTTTTAAAAGTCTGGCGA
>AQSL01000045.1 GCA_000403035.1 Candidatus Latescibacter anaerobius SCGC AAA252-E07
CTCATTTTAAAAGCGTTGTGAAAAACTATAAGGTTTAGGATGTAATCTGTCAAGGGTCAGCGCAAAGCGTTGATTTACAAGCCCTTGACAGCAACAAACGATATATTTCATGACAGGGTGCTTGAAAAAGGACTTTTTCACCGCCCTCTTAATAAGGATGTTCATTCATGACCGGAAAAAATAACCTGTTCGATATCTCATCCGGGAAAAGCCGGGCGGATATTTTCAATAAAATTTTTCTGACAATCAGTTTCTTTTCGGTTGTTCTTACGGTGGTTTTTTTAATCATGGGAATGGGTGTACGGGTCGGGCCGTTTGTGGTGGCTTTTTTTGTTTCGCTTGCTTTATATGTGAGGAGACATCGCTATCTTTCGCTCATTACTTTCAGTGTCTGGATGTCGGCGTTTTGTGCGGCGCCAATGTTTTATCCCGTTGTATTTAAACAATGGGGATCTATTAGCCTTCAAACGTTCCTCATGCCGATTATCATGTCGGTCATGTTCTGTATGGGAACCACGTTGAGTCTGAATGATTTTAAACGTGTATTCACTATGCCCCAGGCAGTTCTTCTTGGTGTATTTCTCCAGTATACCATCATGCCTTTTGTGGCCAAAGGTGTGGCGATGTTTAATGCAAATAAGGAAGTAGCTGCCGGTATAGTGCTTACCGGGTCGAGTCCCGGTGGAGTTGCATCAAATGTTATTGCTTATCTGGCGGGCGGTAATGTAGCCCTTTCGGTAACAATGACCGCATTTTCAACGATGTTTTCTCCGTTAATGACACCGACTATGACAAAGTGGCTTGCCGGCGTATATGTTCCGGTCGATTTCTGGGCATTAATGATAACGATTTTTAAAATGATTATTATCCCGATTGGCGGTGGATTAATTTCTCATTCCATCCTGGAACGGCTGGGGAAAGTTCACCCGGTTTATTCAAGAATATATGATTCTATCATGAAATTTCTCCCGAAATATTCAATGTTTGCAATTTGTTTCGCATGTGCAATCATGACTGCAAACGCACGTGATCAACTGCTCGTCGGACCAATTGTATTGAGTGTTCTTGTATCGGTAATTATTCATAACTTTCTCGGTCTTTTGCTCGGTTATTGGTCAGCAAGGGCAACCGGACTCGGTGAGAGAGAATGTAGAACAATTGCTATTGAGGTGGGGCTCCAGAACAGCGGCATGGCGGCTGTTCTTGCTATCGATGTTTTAAAAAGCCAACTGGCCTCTGTCCCTGGTGTCGTATATTCTTCGTGGCATAATATAACCGGTGCGATTCTTGCAGGATACTGGTCGCACAATAAGCCAAAAAAATAAGGTATGAACATCAAGAGATAATATGACAGTACTAAAATCAACAATTATTGCACATGTACATCCGGATTTATATGATTTTTTACAGGATAAATCCATACAATACTCAGATATTCTCACCCGTCTGAAATCTCTTGGAGACCCTGAGGCGGCGAAAGGCATGGCACGGTATGGAATTACCGCTGAGAAAATATACGGCGTTTCAATACCCGACCTGAGAAAACTCGCAAAGGAAATTGGTAAAAACCACGAACTCGCCCTCAAACTCTGGGAAAAAAACGCACGTGAAACACGTATACTTGCCAGCATGATCGATGTCCCGAAACAGGTAACGGAACAACAGATTGAAACGTGGGTTTATGATTTCGATTCCTGGGAAGTGTGTGACCAGTGTATAATGAACCTGTTTGAAAAAACGTTGTTTGCCTGGGATAAAGCGATTGAATGGAGTGAAAAAGAGGATGAGTTTGTCAAACGTGCCGGATTTGTTATGATGGCACGTCTTGCTGTGAGTGACAAGAAAGCTCCTGACAAATGTTTTGCGAATTTTTTCCCACTCATACAGAGAGAATCGGTTGACAGTAGAAATGTTGTGAAAAAGGCGGTTAATTGGGCGCTCAGACAAATAGGGAAGCGGAACCGCATGCTCAATAAAAAAGCGATCGAGACCGCCCGTGAGATTAAGCGACTCGATTCAAGAAGCGCGCGCTGGATAGCAACTGATGCACTCCGGGAATTGCAGAGTCAAAAAGTGCTGGAACGTTTTGCAAAATAAACGTATTGTTTTGTTAATAAAACGTGATTGTGAGCGTCTCGTTTTCAGCAAGTTTTAACGGTTTCCTCAACGTTACTTCTGCAATCTCTCCTGAAATTTTCAGTGTGGCGGAAACGCTCCTTTTCTTACTCTTAACATCGACCTTTTGTATGGTTTGTAACGTCTCCGGTATTCCAAGCGAAAAGCTTTTTAATTCTATTGTGCCATAATCCACAGCGAGGAGAGTATCCCACGTTTTGTTTCCTGTGTTCTGGCTGTAGATTCCCCATGTGCCTCCAACAGACCAGAAGGTTTTGAAATCGTCTTTCTGTAATTTCGGATTGAATGTAATCGAATGGTCAACCGCGCTGTAGTGAAAACCGGATAATGCCAGAAGAGATGCCCAGCTCGCCATGGCACGGGCATAATGATGACCGCATTCAGCTTCATCAAACGGATTTCGTTTCAGCCCATCGTACCGATTGCGGATATTGCTAATACATTTCAGGCCGTTCTCAATGTGCCCCTCATAAAGCATACCGACAGCCGCAGTATATTCGAATCCTGTCATAACTTCGGTAAAGTATGGAAAAGGATACTCCGGCCGCTCCTTTGGATACTCAGCCATGAGTAATGCTGATTCGTCACCCATTGCGAACGATCGCATACAGTTAAAGTGCCCGTTCAAACCCTGCCGTAAATTATATTTCATGATACTGTGCAAGGTCGTAGTAATATTTTCTTTCTTCAAAAGATATCCAAGATTGCAAACATGCGCCATGTACTGTCCGACAAGCTGGTCAACCAGACATCCCGCCCCGAGCTGGAAATCAGGCTTGATGAGGTTCTCCGCCCCCATTCCGATCCTGAGAGATGGTGCAATATCATTTGTATTTTCAGGAACAAGGATTTGGTGTTCGTAAAATTCGCCGTTAAAAAGATGTTTGTCTGTCCATGCACTGCCTCTGGCAAAAAGCTCGCCGCATATTTGTGCAAAATCTTCATCACCAAGGTAATGTGCCATCTTTTCAGCAGCTTTGAGTGCTCCGAGATACCATATACCCATTTGCGGATTGGGGCCGTAATACTCCACATCCATGGTATTATGCTGACATCCTTCCATCACACCGTCACGGTCGGCATCCCATCCGCCTTTTATCCAGCAGAATTCCAGAGATTTACGGACATTCGGCCACAGTTTCCTGAGCATTTCATTATCACCGCTGAGCTGCCAGTCGCGATACATTTTCATAATGCACCCCATCTGACCATCAGCAGCAGCTTTTCCTAATTCCTGTGCCCTTTCAAGGGGGAGATGAACTCTGAAACTCATAAGCCCCTTTTCATCCGTTGCATGGTTAAATTCGACTTCACGCATCGTTTTTGCAAGCCCGCCAAACAAAAACGGAGTCGCCTGTTCATAGTTCCATACATGGGTACACGATCCAAAGCAGCAGCCTTTCTGATCGCAGCTGCCTTCCCATCCATAAAACCTTCCGTCTGCTGTTCGGAAACATGTCTGTGTCCTGAGTGTACTGATATTGAAAAGTGCCGCTTCCCTGACCTCTTCAGGAAGTGTACTCTCACACAAGGATCGGACGAACATGACTGTTTTGTCCTCAAGTTTTCCAATATCCGGCACAACGGTTTCTGCCACATCCCATGCATCCGTATACCGTGTAGCATAATAATTTTTCATCATGTCCTTATCGTCATTGTTCTGAGACCAGGTAGGTCGATTCGGAAAACACCATGTGAGAAAAAACGTCACCTCCTGTGTTTCATGAGGAGGAACTTCCAATTCCACTGCCAGCGACATCATGGGAGAGTCTTCCTCTACGGAATTGCGCGATTCAAGTTTTCCGTCCTTACTGAAATCATCCCAGAAATCAAGGAGTGAATTTCCCCATTTATCCTCGATCCATGATGTGCGATACGTGACAGATTCATGTGCCATCGTTGTCAGTGCAATTGTTCCCCACTGTGGCAAGCTCGAATCCACTCCCTCGGAATGCATATATATTCCCTGGACGGTGTTTCCTTTGCGGTACGTGTTCACATTTTCTTTTGCGCCAACAGTCATCGAATGACCTTTCCAGTCTTTCTCCGTTTCCCAGCCATCCATTCCGATAAAATTCGGTAATGAACCGCAAACCGAGGCAGCAATCGTCCGGCCGGTTTTATTCCGCAGTGTAAACCGGAATACCGCAATTGGTATACCGCTTGCATCGGGATCGCCCGGTATCAGGGGATTAAAAGCCTGAATGCGGACATCCACCGGAACATCAGGATCAGAAAGCATTACCTGACCCAGAGGATAGGCTGCTGAAAAAAGACACGAACTGAACCGTGACAACCCATGATTAGGAATCATGCTGCCATGACTGCCACTATACCCTGATACATCTATCGGTCCTTCAAGCGCTCGTGTCACCGTTTTCCCATTCTTTGTTCCGGCAAAGAGGGCGAAAAAAGGACCGGTCTGTCCACGTCGGGGGATAAAACCTTTCGATGCACGGTTCATGATTTCCCAATCCCGCATATCACCCCGGCCGCCAAGGGAAACAGTCCCGGTTCCGATTCCCCCTAATGGAAGGGCAATTTCTTTCAGATATTCGTTCCTGTATGTTTTCAGTACGGGCCATTCATTATTCATGCCGCCTGCATGAGCGTATGAAAGTGCGATCATGAGCACCTGCAGCACTATAAACAATGTTTTTTTCATCTTTTTCCTCTCCCATTTTTGACATTACTTTGACATTACATGGAATAATATATGTTTTTATTTGATTCGTGTATAGAAATTATATTACATTAATTTAAAAGCGTTGTGAAAACTTTAAGGTTTATGATTTCAGCTGTCAAGGGTCAGCGCGAAGCGTTGATTTACAAGCCCTTGACAGCAACAAACGATATATATTTCATTACAGGGTGCGTGAAAAAGGACTTTT
>AQSL01000046.1 GCA_000403035.1 Candidatus Latescibacter anaerobius SCGC AAA252-E07
TATCATGGTCAGTATTTATGCTGTCAAGGGTCAGCGCGAAGCGTTGATTTACAAGCCCTTGACAGCAACAAACGATATATATTTCATTATAGGGTGTGTGAAAAAGGATTTTTTCACCGCCCTCTTAAAAGTTTGATCAAATGCAGAATTCGAAAACAATCTTTATGAAGACCCTTAAAGGAGAAGCGGCCGAAAGGGTTCCTTGTGCGCCTCACTGGTGGGGAACCTATAAATACGAAGCACTCGGCCTTGATTTCAAAAAAGATGCATGGCAGGAAGGCGAAAAGCTCGTAAACGTATACAGCGGTTTCTACGAGAAGTTCAAACCTGACTGGTTTCATTTACATATCGGAACACCCACATATTTCAAAGACTCTGAGATTATACAAAAGGATGATAAATACCTCCTGATAATCGATTCGCAGTACCGTGCGCTGAAGAAAGAAGACAGGTATTTCTCAGTCAATTCACCCGATGACGAGGAAATTGTCGATTTTTCCGATTATCTTCTCGGATCAAGGTCATTCAAGCCGAAGGTTGATCTCGGCAGCAGGGACAAAATCAACGATTATATCAAACGGTATGTTCACATGTCTCAGGAAGAAATCATAGACATGGGCTATACCGATCATGTGCAAGAGATTGCAAAAAAGTACGGGGAGGATGTTTTCATAGCCGTGCATATTCCCTCGGCAGTGTGCGAGATATTTGATCCTACAACGGGATATGTCGGCTTCGAGGAAGGACTCATGGCTTTCCACGATTATCCCCGGGGGATGAGACACTTACTGGAAAGGTGTTATGAGGAACAGCTTGAATGGGCAAAAGCCTTTGCAAAAGCTGGTGCACATGCATACATAATCTCCGAAAGCTATATTTCTCCCGATATTGCCAATCCCGATATTTACAGGAATAACCTCAAGGATATACACAGGGATTATTTTTATGGGATAAGCCGTATGGGGATAATTCCCATCTGCCATTTCTGGGGTGATGTAAATCCTATACTGGAAGACCTGACAGAGATCAATCTCAGGGCATTGATGGTCGAGGAGAGCAAGAAACAGTTCACGCTGGATATAAAAAAGATCAGGGAACAGATCGGGGACAGGTTGTGTGTTTTCGGCAATATTGATTCCATCACACTTCTGCATAAAGGAACCATAGAAGAAATTAGAGAGGAGGTGCTAAGTCAGGCTGAAGGACTTCCGAATAGCTTTGTTGTCGCAAACGGAAGCCCCATAACCATGGAGACTCCGGAAGAAAATGTCCATGTCCTGATAAACACCGTACGGGACGGGTTGCAGTTCCCTTAATACCGCCTCAAACACTCAAAGATTTTAACGAAAGCAAAATATAGTGTCCGGACTGGATTATATCGTATTACTGGTATATGTTGCCGGTGTATTTCTCATTGGCGGTATTTTCGGCGGCAAGATCAAAAACTCAAAAGACATGTTTGCCGCCGGTGGAAGATCGCCCTGGTGGGTATCCGGATTGAGCAATTTTATGACCATGTTTTCCGCGGGAACCTTTGTAGTCTGGGGCGGAATAGCATATAAGCATGGGTTTGTGGCGATCAGCATCTGTCTTTGCAATGGTATCGCCGCAATGCTTGTTGGATACTTTGTTGCAGGACACTGGAAGAAGATCGGTGTCACAACCGGCGCAGAATTCATTGAGTTGCGTTTCGGCAAAGCTGCCCTCCAGTTCTATACCTGGACAAGTATGGCGTACAAGATGCTTGCAGTTGGTGTGGCTCTCTACTCCGTGGCGGTGCTTTTGAGCGCGCTTGTACCGCTTCCCGATAATATCGTTTTCAGCGATCCCGAAACCGGACATTTCAACGTTTTCTGGGCAGTAGTGCTTTTCGGCGGGATAGTGATAATCTATACTGTTATAGGCGGGCTATGGGCTGTGCTCATGACCGATGTTTTGCAGTTTATTGTTCTGACACTTGCCGTAGCAATTGTCGCACCGCTGATTCTTGGTCATGAAAGCGTCGGTGGATTCGGAAGCTTCCTCGAAAAAGCGCCGCAGGGTTTCCTCTCACCTGTTGCAGGTGAATTCACCTGGTTTTTCCTGGTTGGATGGATGGTAATGCAATTCTTCTCGATTGGCGGAGAATGGGGATTTGTCCAGCGTTTTCTGTGTGTCTCATCAGAAAGGGATGCCAAAAAATCGTCCTGGCTTTTTGGAATCATGTACCTTGTAAGCCCTTTCATCTGGATGCTGCCGCCTATGGTTTATCGTTTTATAAATCCCGATGCCGACCCAAAGGAAGCATATATTCTTGCCTGCAAGGAGGTACTGCCTCCGGGGGCAGTCGGTCTGATGCTTGCAGCCATGTTTTCCGCTACCGCTTCGATGGTGGATTCACAGCTCAATGTTTTTTCCGGCGTTCTTACCCGGGATTTCTACAAAGCTCTTTTCCGTCCCGATTCGACAGAGGAACGGCTTGTCTCCGTCGGAAGAGCTATCACCCTTGGTCTGGGATTGGTGCTTATCGGTATTTCACTTGCAGTGCCCCACATGGGCGGAGTGGAAAACGTTGTCCTCTCTATCGGCGCACTTCTCATCACACCTCTCATGGCACCGACTGTATGGGGACTGCTTTCACGTCGTCTTGATGTAAAAGCGGTCTGGATAACTGCCGGGACAAGTTTTTTTATTGGTGCAATTATCAGGTTCGGCTTTTCCGGGGGCGGATTCCTGACAGGATTCGAACAGCTTGATACTGCATCCACATGGATTCAATCGCATTACCGGATGATGGAAATGATAGTGGGTGTTTTGCTGCCGATATGTATCCTTACAGTTCTCGAATGGCGTAGCAGATCAACAAATGCCGGCTGGCTGCGCGTCAGTGAGCATGCCGCGGCATGGGTAGTAGCAGAACATCCCGGTTCTTCCGATCTGCCGGCACGTATGGTGGTATGGAATATCGGCGCATTGGGGCTTCTTATGCTGGTACTTGCCCTGATCCGGGATAATGCTTCCAATGTGTTACTTGTATTTGCCATCGCCCTGCTTATGATTGCTGGAGGAATCTCCTTTTACCTGTGGAAAAACCACGAATAGCAGACTGTAAAGACATTTTTTAAACACAACAGTAACGTAAAACTCATATATGAATAGAGAGGACTAAATCTGACACATAATAAATATTTATATATATTACATTCAACGAAAAACTAAATAATAATGGAGTTATTAGATGAGAGATAGTAACCATTTGGTAAATTTTTGCGTTGTCGGAGGCGGGCTTGCAGGGATGTGTGCTGCAATATCGGCGGCTCGTCATGGTTTAAAAGTAGCTCTCATACAGGATCGGCCCGTTCTGGGCGGTAACTCCTCAAGCGAAATCCGTGTACCGGTGTGCGGTGCCCAGGGATTAAATAACCGTGAAACAGGCATCCTGGAGGAAATCAGTCTCGATAACAGCTACCGTAATCCGCTTTCGAACTACTCTATATGGGACAGCATACTTTACGGAAAGGTAAGGTTTGAACCCAACATTACCCTGCTCCTCAATTGCACCTGTACTGATATTGAAATGGAGGGCAACTGTATTCGCGCCGTAAAGGGCTGGCAGTTAAATACCGAAACCTGGCACCGCATAGAGGCCGAACTCTTTGCCGACTGCTCCGGAGACTCTATCATTGCCCCGCTTTCCGGCGCCGAATTCCGTATCGGCCGTGAGGCACAGAATGAGTTTGGAGAGGACGCAGCGCCGGAGGTTGCAGACTGTTATACACAGGGAAACAGCATCCTCATCAATGCGCGCGAGATGAGCAGCCCTCAAAAATTCATCCCGCCAAAATGGGCATACTCCTACCCTGCCGAAGAAGATCTGCCAAAGCGTTTTCACAACATACGCAAGGACTATTTCTGGTGGATCGATATCGGTGGCGATGGCGATACTATCAACGATGCGGAGAAATTACGCGATGAACTGCTGAAAATTGCTTTCGGAGTCTGGGACCACGTTAAAAACCACTGTAAAAAATTTGATGCAGATAATCTGGCGCTTGACTGGCTTGGATTCCTGCCGGGTAAACGTGAGAGCAGGCGTTATATCGGCGACCATGTACTGACAATGAATGATGTACGCGAGCAGGGGCGGTTCGAAGACATGGTTGCATACGGCGGATTTCCAATGGACGAACATGATCCGGCCGGATTTTATAAACGCGAATCGGGCACGATATATCACCCGACTCCATCACCGTTCGGAATACCTTACCGATGCCTGTACTCGCGCAACATCGACAACCTCTTCTTTGCCGGTCGTAACATCAGCGCCACACACCTGGCAATGAGTTCAAGCCGTGTCATGGCAACCGGGGCTATCATGGGCCAGGCAGTGGGAGTCGCCGCCGCAATCGCAGTTAATGAGTCGCTTACTCCCCGTGGTGTTTACGAAACAAGGACAGTCGAACTCAAACAGATGTTAATGGAAGATGATTGTTATCTCCCGTGGAACACACGCGCGATTCCCGAATTATCAATAAAAGCTTGCCTGAGCGCCTCAGAAGGCAATCCTGAACCGCTGCGCAACGGTATTGACCGTTCGGCTAATGACAAAGACAACTTCTTTACAGTTACTCCCGGCGGATGGATAGAATATTCTTTTAACTATCCCGTAAGGATTGAGCAGGCACGTCTTGTCTTTGACAGCAACCTTAATCGCGGGATTACAGACCATCTTAATCATTTTCATTACGATTTGCTCGACATGAGATGTTACTATCCCTTAGACCAGAAGCAGCGCGTGGTGCCGGAAAATCTTGTCAGGTCTTTCCGAATCGAGGCTCTTGACAAAAACGGGAATTGGGGGGCAGTTTTCAGTGAATCCAACAATTATCAGCGTCTTGTGCTTGTTTCTATGAACCTTGAAACGAAAGCAATCCGTCTTGTTCCTGAAAAGACTTGGGGAGCGGACAAAGCCCGTATTTTTGCCTGGAATGTACGATAGAGAAATACCCTTGCGACAAATGATACAAAGGCGTCAAAGGGAAATCTTCCATACAGTTTAATGATTAATCATATAAAAAATAGTATGAACCTCAGAACTGT
>AQSL01000047.1 GCA_000403035.1 Candidatus Latescibacter anaerobius SCGC AAA252-E07
TGTCCCGGATTTTTTACAGTTGACAACAGCAATAATAATACCAATAATTATATGTGAAATAATTATTCGATAAACATCCGGAACAACGAGAAACTCCCGCAGCGAACCGGCGAAGGGATGGTACGGTTCCGCAGGGAGAGAATGTGTTTATTAATTGCTCCCATTTGATGACTACATAAGAGCTTTATTAATAAGGTGATGATTGAATTTTAATAGTTTGAGGAGGTACTGACATGAAGGGCGTACTCCCGCGACGAAGAGCAATCAAAACGCTGGCTATAGAATGTGAGGACTGACGGTATGGTAAATCCCGGCATTTGCCCATGAAGGCGCTTTGTAGTATTATGGTAATGGCACGTGATAACTGTTCTGTCTGTGTTCCACAACTGGTAGAAATGATCGCGTAGAGAAAATACTTGTAATACCGTCCGAAAGAACATATTTTTAAAGACCATATAATGATGAGCAATGCTCGGGGAACGCTGTCTTGCGTTCTTGAAAGGATACCTACGCTTATGGTACACACACATGCATACTTTCAGGAACGCCTCACGGGACAAGGCCCGGCATGTCAGGGATCGTGCCGTCTCTCCTTGGGAGGGTGGATCCCGATTGCAGTGTCCATAGCGTTGCTGACCGTGATGTCCGGATGCTCTGGATATCATGCTCGGCCTCTTTCCACCCGCTCCGGAGCGGAGGCGATTCAGAACCGCACTCTCGACCGTGAGGCACTTAAAAAAGCCTTTCCGGAGCTATACGATTCCGATACTTCGGACCGGACCGCCTGGGATTTATCCGAATTGACGCTCGAGGCGTACCGTTATAATGCGGATCTGGCAGTCGCACAGGCGCAATGGGACCGGCAAAAGGGCGGTGTGCTCACCGAGAAGGAACATCCCAATCCAGAACTGACAGTTTCTCCAGGGTATAACACGACGACCGACAGCGGCACGATTCCCTCCTGGATTATCGGATCGGTGCTCGATTTCCCCGTTCTCTTTCCGGGCAAGCGGGCAGCGCGGATCGACCGTGCACGCTTCATGAGCGATGCCGCCCGGCTGAACCTCATCTCAGTTGCATGGGATATCAGGAGTGATGTGCGGAAAGCATATCTCCACCTTTATGCCGCACAGAAAGAACTTGACCTGCTCCTCGATGAGCAGGCCGTCCTTGAAGAAAAACAGGTGCTTTTCGGCCATTTGGCAAATATTGGCGAAATCACACAGCAGGAACTTTCCGGCATCCGCGCCAGTTGTAATGAAATCAGTCTCGCGGTAGCGAAAAATACCAAACGGGTGCAGGATGCGCGGTTGGAATGCGCGAATGCGATCGGTGTTCCGGTCGCGGCATTCGACAGCGTACGGTTTTCGTTCAGGGAGTTCGACGGTCAATTGCCGGAAGTCCCGTCGTCTGAAGTTCGGCGCAGGGCGTTGTTGAACAATACGCGGCTGCTCGGGGTGCTTGCGGAATACGAGGCCGTACAGAAAGATCTGGAGTTGGCTGTTCGGAAACAGTATCCCGATCTGCGCATCGGACCGGGGTACGAATACGACCAGGGGGAGGACAAGTGGTCGCTCGGTGTGTCGCTTGAGTTACCTGTTTTCACACGTCACGCCGGACGCATCGTGGCGGCTGAGGGTGCTCGTACCGAAAAGGCAGCTGTGTTCGACGGCATCCAGACCCGCATCATCAATGCGTCCGAATCCGCGGTAACCAGCTACGAGGCTTTGCGAAAAGATGTGCCGGCCGCCGACTCGTTATTGGAGAATACCTCATCGCTTGTCGAACTGCAACGGGCTCTGCATCGTATCGGCGAGATGAGTTCGCTCGATCTTATTGACGGCCGTTTGCGACTGATCGCGGCCGAAAGAGACAGGTTGTCTGCCTATGTGCGGGCCTACGAAGTAATTGGTGACATCGAGGATACGACACAGCTTCCATGTATCGGTGGTGGCTGGAATTGGGAAACACTGCAATCCAAGATAACGGGGACAATCAATGAATAAAATCATCTACCTATGCGTAGCTGCCGCCTATATCGGATTCGTATTTATCGGTTGCGCGGGGGATCAGCCGGAACGTATCGAAACCGAGGGTTCGCAGGACGAAAATATTGCGGTCACGGTCGATACGGTCAAACAGGCGACGCTTCACGGATATATAGTGGCGTACGGAACCGTACAGCCCGAGCCGGGTACGAACGACTTTCCGCCCGGATCGGTTCGTATCACTGCGCCGGTGACCGGTGTTGTGGCGAGGGTGAACTGCTCGGAATACCAATATGTTCGGGAGAGCCAGACGCTGTTTGTTTTCGACACGACGATCGCCGACGCAGGTGTTCGGGAAGCACGGAATGCATTGACGACTGCAGAAAAGGCGCTCGACCGTCAGAAACAAATGAAGGAGATCGATGCCACCTCAGAAAAGCAATTTCTCGAAGTACAAAAGCAGGTTGAAGCGGCCCGGAACGCTCTTGCGGCGGTGGAGCGTGAACGTGCGTTACTTGAGGTGAAAGCCCCCATCTCCGGTGTTGTCGGTGATATTACGGTTCGTATCGGCGAAACGTTGAATACCGCTGATGTCATGGCATCCCTCTGGAATCGAAACCGTCTGATTGTGATGGCGAAAGTACCCAGCAGGGAAATAGGGGTGGTAACCACTGGCCAAACGGTTTTCGTACATACGACAACCGATGACAGCGCGTCCGGTGACATCAAGTGCGTCGTCCGTGCCGTGGGAGAGGATATCGATCCCATGAATGATACTGTGGACGTGCTGATATCGTTGCCGGCCGATAGCTCGTTGCGGCCCGGGCAGTTTGTTAAGGTCGCAATCGCGTATACCGAGCACACCGATTGCCTGGTAGTACCCTCCGAAAGCGTGGTGATTGCCCCTGACGGACAAGCGACAGTCACCATTGTAACCGGAGGGAAGGCGGTCAAATGCCCGGTCACGGTCGGGCTTCAGGAAAACGGTTTGACGGAGGTGTCGGATACCACCCTTACATCCGGCACACTTATCGTCGTTACCGGTGCATACGGGCTGCCTGATTCCTCTGCAGTCCGAATAGTAGAACAGTAGCCACGGTACCTATTAAGTGAACATGGAACAGAGCACATCGACAACCGCGAACAGTTCGATACTCGGACGGTTTGCCATACAGAATGCAACGGTTATTACGTTCATAACTATTGCGCTCTGTCTCGGAGGTATCTATGCCATCACACAGATGCCCTCGTCGGTGTTTCCCCAGACTGATTTCCCCCGTGTCGTCATTCTCGTCGACAACGGTGTGATGCCGGAAGACGAAATGATGGCGACCATCACCCGGCCCATCGAGGAATCGATGAAGGATATCCCGGGCGTAGTCAACATTCGCTCCGCCACCGGCAGAGGTTCCGCAGAAATCAATGTGTTTTTCAACTGGAACGTCGACATGATCCAGTCGGAACATTACGTTGTCGGCAGGATGGGGCAGATTCGCATGAGCCTCCCCTCTACCGCCGAAGCGACTGTTTGGCGTGTCACATTTTCGGCGTTTCCCATTATTGGTGTCAGCCTGACCGGCGCGGATCATGACATCACCGAATTGTGGGAAACTGCACGTTACACGGTCAAGCCCAAAATTCTGATGATGCCCGGTGTCGCCCGTGTCGATATCGTAGGCGGACGTACCCCCGAATACCATATCATTGTCAATCCCATTCGGCTGGCGGCATGCGGGCTGGATCTCGCCACGGTTACCAGTGCACTTGAGGCAACCAATCTAGTAACACCGGCTGGAATGCACGAGGAAAACTACCAGCTCTATCTGACAGTCGTGGATGGCCGGGTACATTCGATCGAGGATATTCTCGATATCACTATCGACTTTACTGACGGGCATCCTGTCCGTGTCCGTGATTTCGCCCATGTGAAGCGGGGGCCGGAGCCTGTTTACAATATCGTTACCGCGGAAGGGAAAGACGCCGTTCTTCTGAATGTGCGCAGCCAGCCCGACGGCAGCACACTCGATATCGCCCGGGAACTGAAGGCGGAACTGAACGCCATGAAAAAGGTGCTTCCTCCGGATATGAAGCTTGCTTTTTTCTACGACCAGTCGCTGATTGTAAAGGAATCGGTTCTGAGCGTCTGGGAGGCTATCATTTTCGGCCTGCTTCTTTCCGTTATGGTGTTGTACCTCTTCCTCCACAACTGGGGTTCGACATTCGTTGCCGCGCTGGTCATTCCTGTCACAATCTTGATTACGCTTATGGCAATTAATCTGATGCATCTCACATTCAACCTTATGACTCTCGGCGGTATAGCAGCCGCCATCGGCATAGTGATTGACGATGCGATTGTCGTGGTCGAATCCATTCACACCAAGCTTTCGGAGCGGATGGGCCGCCGCGAGGCAGTCATCTCCGCAATACATGAAATATCACGTCCATTGGTAGCTTCGACACTCACGCCGGTCGTGGTGTTCATTCCCCTGGCTTTTCTTGATGGCATCACGGGTGTGTTTTTCAGGGCACTTGCCATGACCATGGTGGTGTCGCTGTTGACTTCACTCGCGCTCGCGGTGACATTCACCCCCTCTCTGGCGGCGTGGTTGATGCGGGAGCATGACGCAGCGGGCGAAAAAACAGGATTTTTACTTTTATTTGTTTCTGAACTATATGAACGTTCTGTGCGTATCGCTCTCAGGTATCGCTGGGTCGTAATTGTGGTCTGCATGTGCTTATTCGCGGGGGGATATATCCTGTATACCTATCTTCAGAGCGAGTTTCTGCCACCGATGGACGAGGGAGGGTTCGTCATCGATTACGTAGCCCCACCCGGGACAAGCCTGTCCGAAACGGATCGTCAGCTGAAAGTCGTGGAGCACATCCTCATCAATACCCCCGAGGTCGAAAGTTATTCCCGGAGGACCGGTGCCCGGCTTGCGCTTGCGATTGCTGAACCCAACACCGGCGATTTCCTCGTGAAACTCAAGTCGAACCGGACAAGATCGACGGAGGATGTTATCTCGGAATTACGGCGAAAATCCAACGCTGCCGTTCCGGATTTCGAATGGGAATTCCCGGGTATTCTCGGCGATCTGATCGGCGACCTGATGTGGG
>AQSL01000048.1 GCA_000403035.1 Candidatus Latescibacter anaerobius SCGC AAA252-E07
GTTCCTTTGTTTGATACATAATATTCGTCGAGGTATTACCCTCACTGCGTCTACAACGTAAATGGGCACTCAAAAGAGGCTTGATCAGCCTTTGGGAATTGATAAATATCCAAAAAAAGGAGATTTCCCGTTTTATTGATAATTATTTTCGATTCTTATTTCGGTAATTTCTGAAATTTCCACTGGAAATTGCCACAATTACTTAGATTTTGTTAATTCAAAGGTTTCTAGTTATTACATATGCTTTATCACAATTGTAAAAGTTTTTTGCTGATATAGCTTGTTGAACGGCAGCATTTCCAATATTATCAATATAATTTTTTGCCTGAACAACAATTCGTTTCCCAAAACTTTTAATAAATAAATCAGCTCCTTGGTCTTTTGTTTTTTTCGTTTCCTCAACTTCATAACCAAGTAGAGAAAATAATTGTACTAAGAATGCCTCAAATTCATAACCACTCATTGAATCAATTTTATAAATTGTCAGGTATTTTTGTGGATCAAATTTTTCGAGTGTGCTTTTAAATCTGTCAAGAACAACTTCAAAGTAAATTTTCTCGCATTTTTCTATTACTTCGAAATAAGTTTTTATTGAAACAAGCGGTACAAATACATCTTTAATATTTTCAGTATCATCAAAGTGAACCTCATTATTAAGTTTATCATACTGCCATAAATAATACAAAAAAAAGGGGGAGTTCTTTTCTAAATAGAGCTCCTTTCTCTTCTATCCATGACACAAGCGAATCATGAAGATTAACTTTAATATGTTTAGAAATATTCTGGACAAAGTTTGTATACTCAAAATCAAGCTCAGTTGATTTTAATAATTTTTCGGTCAGCTTTTCAAATTCACTAATTTCGCCAAAACCCAGTCTTACAAGTATTTCATTAAATAATTGAAGTTTAGAATAATAAAGCTCATCAGGAATTTTTTCTATATACCTTTTCCTGTCTATATGAAGATAATTTATGAAATATGGATCTTTGAATTTATAATATTTGTTCAACACATTATTCAATTTATCTTGTAAGTTCTTTTCCGTTTTCTTCTTAAATAATAAATCCTTAAGTAGTCCTTGAGATTGATATTTGAATTCTGGGTAGTATTTTGGATCCAAAGGAATATAAGAATTTATTTTATCTACACCACAAACTGGGCATATTTCATCAAAAAAGTACTTATTACAATTATAACATAAGTAAATCATTTTTAAATACCTCAATTACAGAACATCACTGAAACCAGACATCGACAATCAAAATCCTCGCTTGGAGTGGTTTCGTTGCCATAGGATCGGTTCCTTTTCAATACCACTATCACCGCGTCTAATACGTCACTCCACCCGGACGGCGGACAATCATTTCATCAACACCATCTTCCTCGTCTCAGTGAAGCCATTCGCTAGCACTTCCTCCACCGGCACATATCCAGTCCTGTCAACATACCTCTGATTGGGGCAGGCAGAATCAGTATTGACCTCGTTTGTCTACTTCAAATTCAGTCTGGTTTTTACGTCTGTCTTGTCCTGACCTGCGCTCAATACTTTTGCGTCTTTCAACAGCTACTTCAATTTGTTGCTGACGTCTGTCAATACTAAATCTGCGGTCCATTTATTACTATCCTTTCTTATTTATTGTGGCTCACATCTCGAACAAGGTGTATATCCCCGGGCAGTTGTATCCTATTTCACCAACACCATCTTCCTCGTCTCAGTGAATCCATTCGCGTGCACTTTCTCCACCGGCACATACTCAATCCTGTCCGCATATATCGGATTAAAGCATTCCTTATAGTACTTCATCTCCTTCTCCTACCTCCACCTCCACCCCCTCTTCTCCCTCCTGAAGCATTCTTGACTGCTTCTATTTGTTTGTTATCAAGTATATCATTCATCTTTTGATTAAATTCCGAACCTTGTTTGAGAGTTAATAAGTAATTAACTTGAGAATCAGTTAATGGACATCTCGCTCTTTGCAGGATTGTTGATAATGATTTGATATCAGTTGGGCCTGATACTCTGGTTCTTCTTTCTGATTGTCCGCCTCCTGAACCTCTGTTAATTTGTTGCGGCCTGTTACCGGTATTTTCTTCTTTCAGGCCAGCTGAGCAGCTAACAAGTCCGGTACTCAGGATTACGGTAGCTGAATTCATAATAAAGTCTCGCCTTTTCATCATTACCCCCGTGTACTTTTATTTCATTTTCATCTGCCAAATTTATAATTACAGTATCTGACCAGGTATATAAGTCCGTTTGGGGGAGGTTCATCCTTCCGGAACTCGATTTCATCCCCGACATGTAGTCAGAGACGCATTGAGGTATCGGTTACTGTTGCTTTCGCAACTTCCGCTTTATCCTGGCGGCTTACATCTCGAACATGGTGTATATTCCCGGGCTGTTGTATCCTATCTCACCACCACCATCTTCCTCGTGTGAGTGAAGCCGTTTGCTTTCAAAGTGTAGAAGTACGTACCGCTTGGGAATTCACAATGAAGCGCTATGAAAGGATAGAAAGTTTCAGCTTTCTACTATTGCCTTGGCTTCATCAACCTATAAGTACCTGAACCTATTTCTTTTTTTACTAATTTGAAAAAATCACACAACATACAAGTTGACTGCTTGATGTTGATGCTGAAAAGAGGATAATTCCAACCATGAAAAAACCATTCGCATTCGTAAATTTTTTTCATGATTGTTCCCGCCGTAAATGTCAATCAGGGCGTAAAATCTTTTTTTCCGTGTAAATGCATTAATGGTTTAGTAATAAATGATTTTATTACCCAGGATACTTTATATTCTGTACAAGGGTCATTTTCTGTTAAAGAACTATTTATAGTAACCGTTACATTTGTACAACCACAGATTTCAGTAGCTCGTTCCATCCAACCACCTATCCGATATTCAATTATTTTGTCCATTTCCGGGAAATTAGTGATACGAACAATGGCATAGTTCTTATCGCTTTCTGGTATTTCAACATCACCGGGTCTATAATATGAGGTTATAATTGAACTTGCTTTTTTAATTAATATCTGTGGAGTCGATAATTTTACCAGCACTTTATAAATCCCTTTTAAGCCATATTCGGCGCTGTATCGTCCACATTCCCATGCACCTCTCTTGCTTTTATTAAAGAACATCTCACAGCATTTTTTTGTTGGTTCAATCATTATTTCTTTAAGTGGAAACCATTCACTTTTATTGATTGGTTTACTATATACTTTCTTCGCTTCTGGTGAGATAGAATCTAACCATCGATTGTACCCTTTACTACCAATCTTTTTGATAATAAATATTGGTATAGAAAGTACGGCTTCTCCCTTAACCTCCATCATAATGTACTCCTCCTAACTCATTACCTCACCAACACCATCTTCCTCGTGTCAGTGAACCTATCCGCTTCAACTTTCTCCGCCGGCACATACTCAATCCTGTCCGCATATACCGGATTCAGGCATTGGAGTCGGTAGTGGTTATTTGACTCGTTGATTGTTCTTTAATGTCCGTTCTCTTTCCAATTCTGTAAGCGTCTACAACTCCAATAAACCAGCAGAGAATAATGAACAACAAGACGAGTTTGAATAGGGGGCTATAAAAAGATGTGGATGCCTGGATGGCTGCGTTATGAATCGTATTCATATCAATTAGCCCACTCTCCAACTCAATTTTCTCGAGGATATTAAGAGCTTGTTGTACTGCTTTCACTATAATTACCAGCAGACCGACAAAAACCGCAAGCATCAACGCAATACCGCGTTTGCGATGTTTTAAAATAATGTGTCCCAGACCTGGGAATACCAGACCTGATAACAGAGCTGCTTTTAATGAGTTACTCATTGCCCTCCTTTTTGAACGCCTGCCGGATTTTCTCATGCCCTTGGTATCTCACAAGACAAATCCGTCTGTTCGGTATGGATTCACCCTTCTCGAATTCGATTTAATAACCGACATGGAGATAGGGGCGCATGCTGTTGTCGGTTAATTTTACTCTCATATCTTTCCCTTTATCCTGGTGGCTTACATCCTGAACAATTTGTATATCCCCGGGCAGTTGTAACCTATTTCACCAACACCATCTTCCTTGTTCCAGTGAATCCGTTTGTTTTTATAGTGCAGAAGTAGAGTAAAGTCGGCATTCATTTAACGTGGAGTTAATACATACAGGGATTCTTTTTCTCTTACAATAATTTCTCCATCCATCTTAACTATTGTTTTAAAGATAAGCAATTTGTTATTGCGCCACTCAAAAGCAATTATCTTGGGATAACGATTTTCAACTTTCTCACCAATAACAACAAAGTAATCAAATTGATTGCGTGTCCAATAAGAATCAAGTCCCACTTTATATCTGAATGATTTATCAGGCCATTTAGCTTCACCCGATTTGCTGAATACAAATGTTTGGCCTTGTTCGTCAGTATAATTACCCGCCAGCACAATTCTGTTAACATATTCATCAATATTTGGTTTGGCATGTAAAAAAGGAAGATGTAATTCTATAGCTTCCGAGATGCCATATTCTGGTATAAAAATCCACTCGATTTCTTTAGCATATTTTCCCGTTTTAATGACAAAGCTGTTAATAAAGGTATCAGGATCAATGACCTGTCGTACATAAATACGTTCGTATATTATCTGATACGAATTTGGTTCAGATGACGGAAGTAACTCAATGATATTGAATTTTACACCCTCGTGAAAATTATATAACTGCAAAAACTTATATGAGTCAACCTCTTTTGATATGGTGAACGCTGTGTAATAGATACCTTCAACAGCTTTACATGGTGATTTTGTTAATTGCAATGTTTCTATGTACTTTTTATTTAACCAGTCACCTTGGAGACTATCCAAATTTACAAAATTTTCTGCAGGCTCTGTTTCTACTATATGTGGAAAGAGCAAAAAAAGTAAAAGATAAACCCAAAATACAACGTTAACCATGTTAATCTCTATAATATATTGTTACAATTTGGATTGATTATTCGAAACCTTTGAATTAATAATCCGGTGATATTTTGCTTGCATTTTAGTTATAATAGAGTTAACTTATAATATATACTATACGTTAACTTTAAAAAAGGATTAAATCAAAGATGATAGGTAAACAAAAATCACAATTTTCTTTATTAGACAGTGCATTTA
>AQSL01000049.1 GCA_000403035.1 Candidatus Latescibacter anaerobius SCGC AAA252-E07
CTGGTTACACGAGGCGAGAATGCCCTTATGCTGCGGGCTTTTCAATTTCGAAGGAAAGTCGGTGCTTTGTCGCTCGGAGCAACATACGCCAACATGTATACTATGCAGAAAACGCGTGACGGGGGAAGAAATCTTAAAGGTACGGTATCAGACTATTCTTCGACACCAATATTTTATGCAATGAGGATTATTGACGATTCCCCGAATGATGGTGATGGTCCAATAGTACATGATGTAAAATTCAAGGTGGATGGAGTATATCGTCCTGATATCCAACCTCTCATTGTTTTAGATGATTTGAGAAGAGAGCTTGTGACTGCTGTTAACAGCAAATCGGAAATGGGTTATATTGATTACGGTGCAACTACTTTCAGTGGCCAGACGATGTCCTTTGACCAGTTAACGATGAATGAGCGTACACCCAAATATCTTGATTATTTATATCTAAACGATTATATGCGCGGTTGGAATACCAAAACTATGACTGATAATTTTGATATTGATAAGGGAAAAGAATATTATAAGATAATCGATCCCGGAAGTAAACCTGTACAGGTAAATAAAAATGAATATGTGATGTATTTATTTGATGTTGGCAGTATTACCGAAAAAATAAACCGTGTTGAGGTTGAGGTTACGGTGTCGAATGACTACCGAATTCAGACCTCCCAGATATTTACAAAGAGAGTTGATGGTGGTCACGATAACAAGGGTGAGAACTATTTACACTACAATGCGGATTACTGGCAGACAATGGCACAGGCCGAAGGTAATATCAAGGACGGTTCAAACCTTCGCACAATAAAAATAGATTTTGGACATGAAGTTGGAAATGTAATGTATGGTTTCGATGCTCATTTTAATTATCTTGGTTTCAGGGTTAACGGGGAATTTGTAACGAATTCTCACTTTTACATGTTTTCCGATGGTATCGCAGGTACCGGTATGCCACCCAATCCGCCTACCGATATAACTCCCCGTGACGGGCATCGTTCATCCCAGTCTGATCATGCATATTATGTAACCATTCAGAAAGACTGGTCTCGGTTTGGGTTCGCAGGCGAGTATTTCAAAATGGGAAAATTTTATCGTCCTTATATGAATTACTATGTACCTTCTGATATTGCGACAAATACAGTTAATTGCCGTAATAATAGTATAAGGATGACCATGATAGAGGACAATGACGACGATGATCAGTATCCTGATACACAGTATAGAAGCAGGGCAATGGCCTATAATTTGGCTTCATTAACTGATCCGGATGGTGTTTTCCCCGGCAATGACCTGGATAATGACAGTTATGCCGACAATGAGAAGAACTTCAATAATATACCGGATTATGATGAACCGTTTTTGATGTTTGATGTTGATCCGGACGAGTACGTTTTCGGTGATGATTTCAATAACAATACGATACCTGATTTCCGCGAAGATGATATGAAATACGATACGCCTTATGACCTTGACAGAAGAGGTCATCATGTCTATCTGCGATTCTCTCCTCAGAATAACGTTAATCTCATGATAGGAACATTTCGTACGAGAGGTGTAGGGCTGGATAACAGAACCTATGATGATTATTTCAAGGCAAATTTTGACTATAATGTCTATATTGTTGGCAAAGTATTTGCAGAATACAGATTTGAAAGAATCCAGGATAATATCCAGGACAAGTTTGTGGTTGTACCGACAAGAACCTATTATTCTTCAATGGGCTGGCACCAGTATTCACGTTATACCCGTGATTTGTATTATGATGAGATTGAATACAGGAATTCCAGAGTACAAAAATTATTTCTCGAATCCAAAATAAGGGCTATTCCCTCAGTAACCCTTGAAAATCATATAAGATACGAAAAGAACGAGCAGATAGAAGGAACCATGTATGATAACACATTCCAGCCCAATGATGTTGTTTCGACACTGGCAGTAGTGAACAAATTTGCTTACACCAGGCAGTTAGGAAACTGGACATTCTCGCCTGGAATAAAATTCCGTCTTTATAAGAAAAACCGTTCGGAATCCCTGAATCCTCTCGACCATTACATGATACGTATGCCACTGGTTTATCTGAAATACCGTATTTCAAGCAAATCCAATATGACGTTTGGCATGCAGGGATTTAAAGGTTTTGAGTTGACCTATAAAGATTATATTCAGAGCCACAATGATTATAAGCAGATAAACTATATACTCCAGATTGAAAACAAATCGGACTATTTCGGTTTCGAAGTCTGGGGTGGGGTCGGATTTCAAATAGAACAAGTATCGTTTGACGAGAAATATCGCGGGTTTGAGGAATACAAGAAATCTACGTTCTTTGTAAGATTATGGACCGGATATAAATGATATTTATGGGTCATAGAGAGCCCTTTGCCTCATTATAAGAAAGCATATAGTCTAAAAATGTAAAACATGTTGACATATTTTAAGATTGGTGTTACTATACTTTGAGGAATATAAAAATTATAATAAACTGATTAACCTTCATAACTTATTGAACAAGTTATTCACTACATAAAAGGTCTGGTGATTCAGATGGCAAAAAAACAAGTATCGGGAAGATTTAGAGGCTACTCAGATGCCATTGATATGGAAAAGCTTGAGCGAGAAACGCAAAAACTACTATTCCTCGGGCTTGTGGTGGCGGTTTCGTTTCATGCAGCAATCGGTTCTTACTTTATGTTCAAAAGGACAGAGGTTAAAGTTGTGAAACCCCCAACGATGGAACTTGTCATCCGACGTCCGAGGATGACCAAGCCCTTTGAATTCAAGAAAAAACGTATAAAACAACGTGAGTACAAGAAAAAAGAAATCGTCCAAAGAAAGCCGACCGCAGAAATAAAGACAAAATCTATTCAGCAAAATCTTATCGGTACGGTAACGTCGTATGATTTTGATACAAAAATGGATATAGATTCTGATACCAATATTTTTATTCCCGAAGGCATTGAAATAACGATGTCCGCAACACGTGAACCTGAAAAACAAATCTCGATGAAAGAGGAAATGATATCTCTTGATGACCTTGATACCGGCCAGTTCAAAGCCATGATTATTCAGGATCCGAATGATAAGCAAAGTGTGAAAGGTTTTATTTATATTGCCACCTTATGGGGCGCTCAGCTTGAGCCTTCTTACAAACGGGCGGTTATACATCTTTCTGACGCGGTAAACCGTTATACGAATATCAGGTCAAAGGTTGACAAGCATCTTTTTGTCGACTCAAGGAAACTGTTTGAGACTCCGTTTGTATTCCTGTGTGTTGACGGGCAGTTTGAATTAACAGAAATCGAAGCAAAGAATTTTGGAGAATACCTCAGAAAAGGCGGGTTCACTGTACTGGACAATGGTGAGCCTCAAGATGAATTTGGCGCTGCAGAAGCATCGTTGAGACGTATGTTACGGGATGCTCTTGGGAATGATGCAAAATTTCTTCCTATTCCAAATACTCATCCACTCTATCACTGCTTCTTTGATTTTGATGATGGGCCTCCTCAGGGTTCGGAAGTTGAATTTTCAATAAACTCAAATATTGAAGATCGTAAAAATCAGTTTCTTTTTACTTTTTATAAACAGGTTCTTTACCTGGAAGGGATCACAATTAACGACAGACTTGTTGCGGTATATTCGGATAAAGGCTATGCGAAAAAATGGGCGGCTACCAGTAACAATGAGCCCCAGCTCAAAATGGGTGTAAATATGGTAGTGTTCGCTTTAACCCAGGAAGGCAGCATTGCCCAGCAGAAAATGGATATCTTCTCTTCAGTTCAGTAAGATTATTTTTTTAATATCTTTCATGAATGCCCATATTTTTCAGGGATAAAAAACATTTTCAGTTCCATGCCTGCAAGGGTATAGTGTGATTCATTCATTTTTTATCCCTGAAACCTTCAAAACAGCAAGTTATATACTGAAAGCGTATATTTCAATACCATCAGGTACTCTGTATATTTCTCGGCTATCATTATGATGACCTTCTTTACCACACATAGCATATAATCTCCATATTGTTCAGTATAAATTTTCAGAACTCAATTTCGTTCATACACTACATGATTTTGATTAAATCCCATTCGCAACACACAGCAGATCATCCTAAAGTTTGATAAATACTTGATATCTCTTACGTTGAAAAATTTTTGATATTCGTTATAATAAATTAACTAAATATTAATATTTCTATTAATATACATTCATTATTCTCAGCGAAATACAATTTTAACTAATATCCGAGACATATCCGAACAAAGAACGAAGAACTTTTATATTCTTCGAATGACCGGTATTCCTCGTCATATATTATCTCTTCCAGTTTGAATCCAAATCCGCTCCAAACATCGAATCCGAAATAGGTTGTTTTGTTTTCAATCTGGAAAATATAATTTACCTGTTTATAATCATTATGGCTCTGGATATAGTCTTTAAATTGCATCTCAAAACCGTTAAGTCCCTGCATTCCAAGAATAATGTTAGTTTGGGGAGAAATCCGATATTTCACATAAATCAGTGGTATACGGAGCATATAATGATCAAGGGGATTGAGTGATTCCGAACGTCCTTTCTTGTACAAGCGGAATTTCACACCCGGCGAGAATATCCAGTTTCCCCATTGCTTTGTATAGACGAATTTGTTTACCATAGCAAATGTCGTGAGAACATCCTTTGGCTGAAAGACATTGTCATACATAGTTCCTTCAAGCTGCTTGTTCCGCTCGTATCTTACATGATTTTCCATGGTGAGGGAGGGTATAGCCCTGATCTTGGATTCAATAAAGAGTTTTTGTACTCTGGAATTCTTGTACTCAATCTCATCATAATAGAACTCGCGATCATATCGTGAATAAGAGCCCCATGGACCACTCCTTTTAATAGTTTTAGAAGGAACTACAACAAAGGAATCTTGTATATTGTCCTTAATTTTTTCATATCGGTACTCCGAGAAAAGCTTACCGATTGATAAAACATCATAATCAAGATTCACCTTAAAATAAGTATCATCTGTCCTGTTATCCAGACCTATCCCTCTTGTCCGCAAAGAACCGGCAAATAGATTTACTTTCTCCAGTGGTGAAAGTCTTACATAAAGGTGATTTCCTTGACGATCGAGGTCATAAGGTGTATCATATTTCATATCATTTTCACGGTGATCAGGTATCGTGTTATTATTAA
>AQSL01000050.1 GCA_000403035.1 Candidatus Latescibacter anaerobius SCGC AAA252-E07
AACCTTATAGTTTTTTACAGGACTTTTAGAAGCTCAGGAAGAATTATCCTTGTTTTTAAAACCATGATGTATTAATCTTAATTGATAATTAATAAGTGTATATAAAGTGTTCATCCTTGATTTTATGTAATATAATTGGGTAAGTCCGAAAAGGGGAGTTTTCATGGGGAAAGATTCACAGAAAGACCGTTTCGTTTTTATCGTACTTGTTATCCTGTTTTCTCTCTATGCCTCCGTGTATATCTATAAAACCAGCTATGTTATCGAGGGGGAACGCTATTTTTCCCTGTTTGATGATGCAATGATTTCCATGAGATACGCCAAGAATTTTGTCGAGGGTCATGGGCTGGTAATGAATCCCGGCGAAAGGGTTGAGGGATATACAAATCCGGTATGGGTCATGTACATGGCCGTTATTCACCTGCTGCCGGTATCGCCGCAGAAGATAAGTCTTTTCATCCAGATTACGGGCGCTCTTCTGCTGATTGCCAATCTTTATGTTGTGATGAAAATCGCGCGCCTGGTTTCCGGTAATTCATATCGGGTTTCATCGGGAGCGATGTTTTTAACGGCCTTTTACCTTCCGCTCATAAGCTGGAGTCTTCAGGGAATGGAGGTAAGCCTTGTCACGCTCCTCATAAGCGGTGCGGTCTGGAAAACCCTGCAGTGCATGAAAGAAAATGAAGTTTCTCCCTGGTTATATGTTTTACTCGGTTTTGGTACTCTGGTACGAATCGATATGGCGGTGCCTTATATCGGTATATGGCTTTTCCTGCTGAAGGTACAGCCGGAGCTGAGGAAAAAGAACCTTGTCTGGGGATTGAGTCTTTTTATCTTCTTTATGGGCGCTCAAACGCTCTTCAGGGTGATATATTACGGCGATATACTGCCAAACACCTATTACCTGAAGATGACCGGTTATCCGATGGTATTTCGAATTACACGGGGTTTTATCGTTTTTCTGCATTTTATCTGGAGAATGAACCTTCTGTTCTTTGTACTGCCGTTTATTATTCTTTTGATGCGCTATGACAACAGCAGGGGATTATGCGCATGGATGTTTGGATTACAGTGCCTTTACAGTATTTATGTGGGAGGCGATGCCTGGGAAATCTGGGGCGGAAGCAACAGGTATATTGCAGGCGCAATGCCCCTGTTCTTTGTACTTTTTGCCTTTGCGCTCTCTACGGTGAAAGAATTTTTTGCCGGTATCATAAACAAGTCAAAGGAAGCGTCGGAACACTTACACGCTGTTTTGGTCAGATACTCGTTTACCTTTTTAATCGTGGTGTGTTTCCTGCAATTTAATAATAACAGGGGGCCGTTGAATCTTGCCGGTTTCGTTTTTATTAACCTGCCGCCGAATGTTGAGGGCAACAGGGAAATGGTTGGGTATTCACAGATAGTGCGGAATATCTCTACCGATGATGCCCGTGTTGCGGTCACCTGGGCAGGAGCACTGCCGTATTTTTCGGAAAGGTATACCGTAGATATACTGGGCAAAACCGATACGTTCATTGCACATGAGGAAATGAGACAGGCGGAAGGATTTGATAAGTTACTCTTTTTTTATCCCGGTCACTTAAAATATAACTACGAGTATTCTATCCGTCAGCAGAAACCGGATATTATCGTGCAGTTCTGGGGTGATATCGATGAAGCCAATCCTTATATAAGGGACAGGTACACGAAACTAATCGTTGGTGACTGGTTTTTCTACATGCTGAACAATTCGAAAAATATTTTTTGGGACAGACTTCCCAGAAGAAGGGAAATAAGATAGTATTTATTTTTCCGGTTATCCCTTTCATAAATTTAATATACTCACTTCTTTTTTATCTGACACCACCTTATTATACAAGGGGGACTGCAGTGGTGCGTGAAAAGAATTTTTCACCGCCCTCTTATAACATTACTTCAAAAAGAGCACCTTGAGTGTTTTCGTGGTATTGTTATGAACGATACTCACGAAATAAATCCCCGTTGCAAGACCTTCCGGAGACCACACCTTGCTGTAGTATCCGCTTTCATGCCAGCCGTCCTCGAGTACATCTACAACCTGCCCCGACAGGTTAAAGACCGTAAGTTTCACCGGTCCGCTTTCACGCAACCGGTAACTGATTGTTGTCGAAGGGTTGAACGGATTGGGATGGCATTGGAGCATTTCAAATGCCGCCGGATTGTTCTCATCCACCGAAGTAACCTGACCTTTGTTTGCCGGATAGTGGAATGTATTTGTTTTCAATGATGATTCGCCTGCGAGGAAACTCGATGTCCATTCCGGCATTTCCTTTGCATCCTTGCCGCTCTGGATTTCCTGCCATTCCTCATCGGTGAGCCGCTCATCGGCAAGCGGCTGTTTGAATTCGTGGTATGAGAAAATCCCCCCCCTGGTAAGGGTAAGCGCTCCGTTTACCGGCGCTATCACATAGAGGATTAGGGGGTGGCCGACTCCCACCTCAAGGCATTCGTTCAGGTTCGGATCGGTATGAACATCGGCGATAACGGCCATGAAATCATCGGCGTCGTTTTCGAGCTGGTCTTGAATTTCCGGCGGGAAAGAGGTAAGCTCTTCGATATATCCGCCGAAATTGCCGATGAACGCAAACTCATCGGATGACAGGTCAATATTCCGGAGTTCCTTGACCGATATATCCTTGAGTGTCATCATGATATTTTCAAAGTTCTCGAGACGGTGTTCAAAGAGATCGTGCAGGAGGTTTCTTTCCCGGAGACCTTTTCTCATAAAGGCGCCGAGTGCTGCCAGACGGGCGTAGACTTCCGGGGCAGGTTCGACATAACCCATTACAAGCGGAGGTTCCGGCGGCTCTTCTGTTTTCAGGGATTCACTTTGCTTTGCATAGAGAATCGTATCATGACGCAGTTCTGCCCATGAACCGAGTGCGGCATTCAAATCTTTATCCACCCATGCCTGTGACTGCATGAAAAGGGGATAACCCTCGCCCTTGACATCGAGGAGCGGAAGGAGTGAATAGAGCCAGTTGTAATACAGGTTCTGTGCCCATATCTCCGGGGCATATCCCAGAAACTCCGTCCTGAGCCTGGAGACCTGTTCCGCATATCCGGGATACAGGTCGGGGTCATGGTAGAATATATCGATTATTTCGTACGCACGGTCGCTTCCGAGAACAGCTATAACATCGAGTCCTCTCGGCATAAAACGTCCTTCGACAAATTCGATTACGAGCTGATCGAGTATATATGAATCCGGTATGAAACGCTGTCCCATGAAACGGAAGCCCTTACCTGCCGTAACCGTTATTTTCGGATCGGGAAGTTGTTCAAACGCACGGGAAATGAAAGCATCAATTTTTTCTTCATCGGCGAGCACATCCGGCGATTGTGTGAGAAAATCTTCCCCGTATATATCCCGGGCAATTTCCAGATATTTTTCATAATTGATATCATCCATTTTTCCGACGAAGAAAACGGTCGGCTGATATATCCTGTCCCATAATTCCGTTAAATCAGTCGAGTCATCTGAAACAGCAGTTGCGGTAGTAAGAGACCGGGCAAGCAAAAGGGCCTGTATAGCGGGCAGTCTCAAGCCGATATCTGTCGCATAGGGAAGGTCGAGACTGAACGTGATGCGCCCGAACCACATCATAGCCCGGAAATACCGCTCAAGTTCCGGCGTACGTGTATAATGCCCCCGGGGTTTGTACTGGCTGTAATCTTCCAGGTAGGGGTAAATGTTCCGGTAGAAAAGGGGTGAAGACACATAGCCGCCGGAGAGTTCGTATATCTTTGCAAGTTCCTGCGATACTATATCAGAGACACGTTCATCAATAACAGCAGTCGAATCAAGCAGGCTCAGCCCGACAGATAGATATGCCACATTGTTCAGGGCGGCCATTTTGACAGATGCTTCGGTTGCGGTATCGTATGTTGCCAGCGCATCGTTTATCATGGACTGAGTGAGGTCGTACAGGTCGTCGAAAAAATAAGTAACTTCAACAATACGTAAGATATAATCATACAGAATATGAAAACTGTGAAGACAGGCATCGGGCGTTATAAACGCCGGTATCCCCCGATCCTCACACTCGTTGTAAACATCATAAATCTGCCGGAAATTGCTCGCACGGGCGGCAAAACCCTGGATAGCGAGAAGACTTCGTGCATCTTCGCTCAGCTCGAAATCGGAACTATTCACGACATTGGATAAATCCTCGTTGATCTCATATGGAGCGACGGAAGGAATAACATCGACGATAACCGGTTGATATAAGCCGAATTCTGTCACGACATCATCGGTAATTTCGGGAAGAGACTCTCCCGATGCTATCACGGCACATGTACAGAGAAAGAACAGTGCTATGTGAAAATACCGTTCCCGTAACAGTTCAGTTTTTTTTCTGTTTCTCATGCTGTTTCCTCCTTGCAAGTTCTGTAGTAACCTGGTCAATTTCCAGATCGATTTCATTGAGAACTCGTGATATGGTACGTGTGTGTTCATCATGCATAGGATCAATATCATTGGTAGAAAGACGGTAGAACGTTTTTCCGAGGAGATAGAGATGATGATTTCTTTTGTACCTGAGGAGCTTGAACTTTATCCTGACATCGGCAAGCCGCATTTCGGAAAGCACGTAATGAGTTGTATTAGCAATTGCCTTATCGAGGACATGAGATCTGATCACGTAACCGGTGAACCGACCCATTGTTCTGAAAAATTGAACCGCCATATAATTCTCCTTAGTATCCATAAAATTTAGTCAAATATGGATTGCCGGTCAAGACAGAAATGTATATAAAGTTGTAAGTGTAAGGATTTTAATATCTTATGTTACCATAAAACAATCATATGACAGGATACCCGGGAGCCGAAAACTTCGAATTATGAATTATGAATTATGAAGTGTAATCTTACATTTCGGGTATCGCCGGAAAGGGGCATTGCCAGAAAGTTTAAAACTATTGAATAGTGGAAAGAAAATATCTATATTATTACTTCTATCATAGTAATTGAAAAATTATTGCTGAAGCATGTAACATTTTAAATATATATATCAAGTCAGTAGTGTCCGGTTAAAATATACTTTAAAACATATAAAACTATTTAAAGACAAGTAATTACAAATTATAAGATAATTAATGGATACATAATTTGCTTCATGAGCATGTTTGTTTTTTTCGCCCCCTTTCCGGGCTTACGCCCGACTTT
>AQSL01000051.1 GCA_000403035.1 Candidatus Latescibacter anaerobius SCGC AAA252-E07
TATTGATAATTATTTTCGATTCTTATTTCGGTAATTTCTGAAATTTCCACTGGAAATTGCCACAATTACTTAGATTTTGTTAATTCAAAGGTTTCGACTTATGACTTATGACGACTTATGACTTATGTCTTCTGACTTATGTATTTTGACTTCTGTATTTTCGGTAGTCGGGAACATGGTAAAAAGGGAAAGAAGTTACCGTTTGCACATCTTCGATTTTAACGTATATTTATATAATAAATAGTAGTAATATACGGTTCATATTCTTTCAATTTTACGGAGGTTTTCATGTGTATGAAAAGGATAAATAAAATATTTTCAAATCTCCTTATTTTATCGATAGTAATAACAGCAGTAGGTATGATTTCTTGTGCTGAAACTCCTGAGCCGGTAAAAACCTTCACAACAAATAAGGACCTCTTCGATGCGCTTGGAGAACATACCGGGAAACTGGTTTTCGGTTCCGCTGACGGTCCTCAGATAATCATTACGCCCGAATTAAGCGCCCGTGTCCTTGGCGCCTCGTTTGATGGTGAAAACGGTGAGAATCTTATGTGGGTGAATGATACAATACTTGATGGATCATACTGGGCACAAAAACCTTATTTCTGGAATGCCGGAGGATACCGTACATGGATTGCGCCGGAAGACCTGTTTTTTCTTAATGAAAGCAATGAATGGTTTGTACCCACTTCACTTGACCCGGCTCCATTCAGTATCGTTGCCCAGAACAGCTATGGCGCCACTTTCGAGGCAGATGTCAATATTAAAACAAATACCGGAAAATACTATAAAACAGTTATACAACGCCGGATATCTCTCCGTACCAGCCCGCCTTCAGACATCGATTCTTTGCCCGAAGGAATAAAATACATGGGCATAGATTTAATGCATTCCCTTACCAACCGTTCCGAGGAAGTTATCGGTGAGGATCTCCCGTATGTATGTTTGTGGAATATGCTTCAAGTTAATCCTTCCGGAACGACTCTGGTACCTTTGGCTGAGGGCAGTGATCACGGAAGTGCTTACCGTGAGTACTTCGCTCCGCTTGGTGACAGATTGGTGATTTCGAATAACATAATCTCTGTTAAAATTGACGGTAAGTATCGCAGTAAAATCGGAGTTCGCCCCGAGGCTTCCGGGTCCGGTATGGCATTTTTGAGAGATAATCAGGACAATACCGGTGTGCTGTTCGTTTTGCTTTTCCATGTCGATCCGGATGGGATTTATGTCGATAAGCCCTGGGGAAAGGAAAGCGATTACGGCGATGCTATAGAATTGTATAACGATGACGGTAATATGGGAGGATTCACCGAACTCGAATGTCATGGACCCGCGAAAAAGCTCAGGCGTGGAGAAACTCAGTCTCACACGGCATCTTTACATATCTTCGATGGTCAGATACCAGTACTTAAGCAAATCGGATCAACGCTCCTCGATGCCGATCTATCACAAGCTCACTTTTTCTAAAAGCACTTTGTACGCTGAGCGATTACCTTAGATTGCAGGGGATTATTATGAGTCAAAGAACTGTTTGTATCATCTTCGTATCTTTTGCTGTGTTTCTTGTATTGAATATATCCTCATATGCGGAAAAAAAATCCGTAACAGATATGCCCGACTACAAGAATTCTGATATGCCGGTGGAACAGCGTGTCAATGATTTACTTTCCAAGATGACCCTCGAGGAAAAAGTGGCCCAGACCCTCTCTCTCTGGCCGGTACAGGATAAATCCATACTGAATGAGAACGGTGAATTCAGCAAGGAGAAAGCCGATAAAGCCCTCAAGCATGGGATAGGACATATTGCACGTTTACCCTGGGGTTTCGGACCTGAGGAAGGGGCTGAACTCTCCAATAAAGTTCAGAAATATCTGGCCGGGGAGACACGGTTGGGTATTCCTGCAATAATCCATGGCGAAGGTCTTCATGGTTATCAGGCAGATGGCGCTACTCATTTCCCGCAGGCAATTGCGCTTGCAAGTACCTGGGATCCGGAGCTTAATGAGGAAATTTTCTCAGTGGTCGCCAGAGAAATGAGAGCGCGGGGAGTAAATCAGGCCCTAACGCCTGTCCTCGGTCTCGCCCGTGAGCCACGATGGGGAAGAACCGAGGAAACATACGGCGAGGATCCTTTCCTCGTTTCAAAGATGGGTGTTGCATGTGTAAAGGGTTTTCAGGGGATGGGGCCGTTTATTGACAGAAACCATGTTATTTCAACGGTTAAGCATTTTGCAGTATACAGCCAGCCGGAACGCGGGATTAATTACTCGCCGGGAAATTTTTCGGAACGGATTATCAGGGAGAATTTCCTCGTACCGTTTCAAGCGGCCATCACGAAAGCTGGCGCAATGAGTGTTATGGCATCCTACAATGAAATCGACGGTATCCCTTCTCACGCCAACAGGTGGCTTCTTCAGGATGTACTCAGGGAAGAATGGGGATTCGAGGGTTTTGTCGTTGCAGATTACAACGGAATCGATCAGCTCATTACCCGTCACCATGTAGCCCATGATATATCTGAGGCAGCAAAAAAAGCACTTGAGGCAGGTGTCGATATCGAACTTCCCAATCCAAGGTGTTATTCGACACTTGTTCAGCAGATACAAAACGGCAGGATTTCTGAGGATACACTCGACAAAGCCGTCTCACGTATTCTCAGGGGAAAATTCCTTCTCGGGCTTTTCGAAAATCCGTATGTTGATCCGAAACAGGCCGGCAACATAACGAATTGCCGTGAGCACAGGGACCTGGCATTGAAAGCCGCCCACAGGGCTGTGGTGTTACTGAAAAACGATACTGATCTGCTTCCCCTCGATGAAGACAGGATAACATCGCTGGCGGTAATCGGGCCGAATGCCGCAGACATTCATCTGGGAGGGTATAGCTGGGAACCCCGCAAAGGTGTCAGCATACTCGAGGGTATCAGGGAAAAAGTCGGTAAAAAAATCGATGTGACTTATTCCCTGGGGTGTAAAATCACGGAAAATGAACCGCTGTGGGGTGGGGATGAATCGAGACTGGCTGATCCTGAGAAGAACAGGACATTCATTCAGGATGCAGTCAGGGTTGCAGAAACCGCCGATGTTGCCGTTCTTGTCGTGGGCGGCAATGAGGCAACCTGCCGTGAGGGCTGGTCAAAAACCCACCTTGGGGACAGAAACTCTATCGAACTGCTCGGACAGCAGAATGATCTTGTACAAGCGGTTTTGGAAACAGGTACACCGACAATAGTCATACTTATCAACGGCCGTCCTCTGGCAATACGGTATATTGCCGAACATGTGCCGGCAATTATCGAGGGCTGGTATCTCGGGCAGGAAACAGGCAGAGCCCTTGCCGATGTTCTTTTCGGAGATTGTAATCCGGGCGGAAAACTTCCCATTACGTTCCCGCGTTCAACCGGTCATATCCCCGCCTATTATAATCATAAACCCTCGACCGACCAGGATTATCTTTTTGAAAGCGAGAAACCGCTTTTCCCGTTCGGTTACGGCCTGAGCTATACTACATTTGAGTATTCCGATGTGAGGGTTGTGCCTGAAAAGATAGGTCCTGCCGGGAAGGCTGCTGTGAGCGTTGATGTCACAAATACCGGCAGTGTTGCCGGCGATGAGGTCGTACAGATGTATATCCGCGATGTGGTGAGTTCGGTTGCCCGTCCGGTGAAGGAACTCAAAGGATTTGAGAGAATCACTCTGAAACCCGGCGAAACAAGAACGGTCACCCTTGAAATTACTCCTGAGAAACTGTCGTTTCTCAATGAAAACATGGAAAGCGTTGTTGAACCGGGAGAATTTAGTATAATGGTCGGAACGAATTCCGATGAACTGGATACCGTAACTCTGGAAGTTGTGGCTCGCTAATGTTCTGCGGCAGTATTTGTTTGAAGATAGAGTATTAACCAGAGTGGAAACTATTGAGACGGAACTACGTATATAGTAATGATACATTGTTCTACAGAGAAAAAATATGTATAAAAATGGTTGCTATACTTTTTTTACCGTAACCATTTACAAGGTTTTTGGTATTTCTACAATACCATCATGTGCAGTTACCGTGAACCTTCTTTTCAAAGGAGGGTTATATCACCATGAAGAAATTAGTATTGATAACCGTCACGGTTTTAATGGCAGTCACTCTTTCAGGATGCGGTGATGACAGCACTTCTCCCGAACAATCGGACAAAAGAGAATATCGTCAGGATATGCGTGATTTCGTCATAGGAATAAGCGCCTTTGCAAAGGGAATCAATCCCGATTTTCTCGTTATCACCCAGAACGGGCATGAATTGCTGACCGAAAACGGAGAGGAAACCGGAGCGCTTTCAACTGAGTATATACACGCTATTGACGGTGTCGGACGTGAGGATCTCTTTTACGGATATTATGATGACAATGAAATAACACCCGAATCAGAGAAAAACCTGATGATGGCATTTATGGATATTGCCGAAAGCAACGGAGTAGAGGTTCTGGTTACCGATTACTGCTGGACGCCATCATTCATGAAACATTCTTATGATGTAAACGATTCGAAAGGATATATTTCATTTTCTGCGGATCACAGGGAATTGGACAACATCCCTGCTTGCCCGGAAACTCTCTTTCATTGCAATGCATCTGGTATTACTTCGCTTGCGGACGCAAAGAACTTTCTGTATTTGATTAATTCGGGCTGTTACCTTTCTAAAAAAGACCTTCTCGATGCAATGTGTGCAACAGACTATGATATTGTCATTACCGATTTATTTTACAATACGGGGGAAGAATTAAGCCCTGATGATGTTTTATCGCTGAAATTCAAAGCGAATGGTGCCGCCCGTCTGGTAATTTCCTACATGAGCATCGGCGAGGCGGAAAACTACCGGTATTACTGGCAACCCGAATGGAATACCCAACCGCCCTCGTGGCTTGCAGGTGAAAATCCGGATTGGCCGGATAACTATAAAGTTCGTTACTGGGACAGGGAATGGCAGAATATTATGTATGGATCCGGCGATTCGTATGGAAAGAAAATTATTGATGCAGGGTTTGACGGAGTTTATCTCGATATTATCGATGCATTCGAATACTTTGAGGATCAGTAAACGGTTCCAATAATACCACCATCCCCGGGTGATATGTGGCGCATAAATTTTTACCGTGTAGATATTACGAACACAAGGGATGTTTCCGCTTATACGCCTAAAAGTCTGGTGAAAAACTCATAATCTCCGGGTAATGCGCTGTCAAGGGCTGGCCCTGGCAACACGGTTTTTAAAGAACT
>AQSL01000052.1 GCA_000403035.1 Candidatus Latescibacter anaerobius SCGC AAA252-E07
TTACATGCCCTTGACAGCAAAAATAATATATATTTCAAACAGGGGGCGTGAAAAAGGAATTTTTCACCGCCCTCCGAAATCGAAGAGGGGAAAGCCATACAACAGAACGGTATCAATCGAAGAACATATGTAATGGCCGAAAAAACCGTTATTAATAATGCGGAAAAATTTTCCGCTCATGAAGGGCATACTAACATCAGGTATGAGAAGGTGCATAGTATGAAAAGAATTATTTTCAAATACTCTTGTTGTTTCTCCTCCATTCAATGCGGGTAAAACATGACGATTTTTCATGTAATATGCATGAAGCCATGTTTTGGTCTATTTCAGGAGCGACATTTTTTTCATATCTACGAAAGATTCTGTCACGAGACGATATATATAAACTCCACTTGAAAACTCGCTCGCCTTCCAATCGATGTTGTTTTTTCCAGCAGGGAAAATATCATCTGCAAGCATTGCGACTTCTTCTCCAAGAATGTTATATACCTTCAATTTTACATGGCTTGAATGCGGCAGTGAGAAGCTAATTGTGGTGGTTGGATTAAAAGGATTGGGAAAATTCTGAGATAGTGAAAACTGCTTCGGTGTTTCAGCTTCTTCAACAGAAGTAATCAATACGGTTTTACCGGTATCATTATCAGAGTTACTTTCCTTATTACTATTGTTGCCGTTATTATCTATACCCGTATCTTCAGACGGTTCTAACTCAAGCTCCGGGTCGGTTACGGGTTCAGGTTCGGGTTCTTCCTCCGGCTCTTCGGTAACGGTTACTGCAACGAATGCCGAGACGTTTCCCGCTGATGCGACGACCTCTCCATCACCAGCTGCAATGGCTGAAAATTGGCCGTTTTTCTTGATTTCTCCGATAGTTCCCTGTGCTGACCAAACGATGTCTGCTTTTATGATAATACCTTCGGAGTTATACGCCACAGCTTTAAATTTAATTTTTTTCCCAACAGTTATGTTCGCTTCTTCAGGTGATATTGTTATCGATGCTACAATCTCAGATTCGGTCTCGGGCTCGGGCTCTGGTTCGGGTTCGGGCTCCGGTTCAGATTCTTGCTCAAGCTCTTCGGTAACGGTTACTGCAACGAATGCCGAGACGTTTCCCGTTGATGCGACGACCTCTCCATCACCAGCTGCAATGGCTAAAAATTGGCCGTTATCCTTGATTTCTCCGATAGTTCCATGTACTGAGATTTTTCCGATAGTTCCATGAAATGACCAAACAATGTCTGCTTTTATGATAGTACCTTCGGAGTCATACGCCACAGCTTTAAATTTAATTTTTTTCCCAACAGTTATGTTCGCTTTTTTAGGTGAAATTGTTATCGATGCTACAATCTCAGATTCGGGCTCGGGCTCCGGCTCCGGTTCGGTTACGGGCTCCGGCTCTGGCTCTGGTTCAGGTTCGGGCTCCGGCTCAGGTTCGGGTTCGGGCTCCGGTTCTTCCTCCGGCTCTTCGGTAACGGTTACTGCAACGAATGCCGAGACGTTTCCCGCTGATGCGACGACCTCTCCATCACCAGGTGCAATGGCTGAAAATTGGCCGTTATCCTTGATTTCTCCGATAGTTCCCTGTACTGACAAAACGATGTCTGTTTTTATGATAGTACCTTCGGAGTCATACGCCACAGCTTTAAATTTAATTTTTCCCCCAACAGTTATGTTCGCTGCTTTAGGAGAAATTGTTATCGATGCTACAATCTCAGGTTCTGGCTCTGGCTCGGGCTCTGGTTCAGGCTCGGGCTCCGGTTCAGGTTCTAGTTCTTCCTCCGGCTCAGGCTCCGGCTCCGGTTCTTCCTCCGGCTCAGGCTCAGGTTCTTCCTCAGGCTCAGGCTCCGGCTCCGGTTCTTCCTCCGGCTCAGGCTCAGGTTCTTCCTCAGGCTCGGGTTCTGGTACTGGTTCTTCCTCCGGTTCCGGTTCGGGTTCCGGTTCAGCTACTGGCTCAGGCTCCGGCTCTTCGGTAACGGTTACTGCAACGAATGCCGAGACGTTTCCCGCTGATGCGACGACCTCTCCATCACCAGTTGCAATGGCTGAAAATTTGCCGTTATCCTTGATTTCTCCGATAGGTCCCTGTACTGACCAAACGATGTCTGCTTTTAAGATAGTACCTTCGGAATCATACGCCACAGCTTCAAATTTAATTTTTTCCCCAACAGTTATGTTCGCTTCTTCAGGTGAAATTGTTATCGATGCTACAACAATATCTTTCGTAAAAGCCGGAACACAGGATAAAAAAGCTATCAATACGCAGATTACAAAAATCTTCATATAGTATCCCATCGGATTCAAAGATATGCCAAATAACTATTGAGAAATAGGTATGCTTTTTTAATTACATGCGTGTTTTAAGAGACACTTTAACTTTTTGTTTACAGATATATACTCCAATTCATACTTCCATCGGTCTAAAACAGCCGTGATGGCTTCGAAACCATCCGTCTTATCAAAAAAGAAATCAGCACCTTCTTCCATGCACACTTTCTTGTAAACAGGGAAAGGATAATTGGTGATTATAATAATTTTGATGTAAGGTTTTTGTTTTTTAATGGCTTGGAGTACTTTAACTCCATTTTTTCCCGGCATCCGGATGTCCATTATAACAACATCCGGCTGCTTTTTTAGAATCAAAGTCTCGGCTTCTATTCCATCGCCTGTCTGGCCGATAATTTGAATGCCATTAATCGGTAACAGCATTTCTACTAGTCTTTCACGAATAAGACGAGAATCATCAGCGATAAATACTTTTAATTTCATCATAACTTTTCTTGGGGTTAAGGACGCGACATGAAAAATAGAAAATCAGACAAAAACCGAAATCGGTGTTTGTCTGATTTTTGTATAGGACTATTGCGTGAATGAGGGTAAGTGTTTATCCTACAATGATTTTTTGGATGGGATATGATGCTTCTTTTAAATGATATGAGAAGAAAAATAGAGAAAAGGATAGTATCGGAGGATTTTCAGTGGATTTTCTCTTTTTCAAAAATAATTTTTGGAATCAAATTATTTTCAAACGCATAGTGTGTCAACTCTGCATTGTTTCGCATGTTCATTTTAGTGAGTATCCGAGATCTATAGGTACTTATTGTCTTCACACTTAATGATAATTCATCGGCAATAGCTGACACTGTTTTTCCGGAAGCGATCATACACATCACCTGAAACTCACGGTCGGAAAGAAACTCATAAACCATTTTATTACTATTAAATGTTAGATCTAAGGCTAATTTTTCTCCAAGTGCATTACTGATATATTTACCTTTATTTGATACCTTTCGTATTGCCATTATTAATTCTTCAGGAGCGCTTTCTTTTGTTAAATAACCGGATGCACCTGCTTTTAAAACCCTTATTGCATACTGTTCCTCAGGAAGCATACTCAAAATCAAAACGGGAAGACCGGGTTTGATAAGTTTTATTTGTTTTAAGACATCTATGCCATTCATACCAGGCATCGAAATATCCAACAGGACTATATCAAAATCATTTTTTTGAATTTTATCAAGCACTTCATAACCATTGCTTGCTTCATCTTTGACTATCATATCTGATTTTTCATTAAGTATTTGTTTAAGTCCTCTACGAATAATGGGATGATCATCCCCCACAAGGATTCGTATCATCGAGATTCCCTCCTTCTTTCAAGAGGAATAGTTGCCACTATGGTAGTTCCTTTATCTTTAACGCTAATAATTTTGAGTTTCCCTTTCAATATTATTAAACGTTCTCTCATTCCTATTAAACCAAAAGATTTTGAATCGTTTATTTGTTTTTCTGTAATACCTTTTCCGTTATCCTCAATTTTCAGGACCAGATTGCCCTTCTCTTCTTTAACATTTACGTTAATCCTTGTTGCATTTGCATGGCGCGCCACATTCGTTAAAGATTCCTGAAAAATACGGAAAAGTGTCGTTGAGCGATTTTGATCAATATCTAATTCCTTTAAATCTGTATGAATATCACAGATAATTTCTGTTCTGTTTTGAAATTCTTTTGCATACCACTCAAGTGTGGCTTCAAGACCAAAATCATCAAGTATACTCGGCCGCAAATTTGTAATCATTTCCTTCATTGTTTTTATGGTTTTATCAATAAGTTCATACATTAATTTTATTTTTTTATTTACTAATTCGATTCCTTCAGGAAGGTACTTTTCTATACATGATAAATCAATTTTAAAAGAAGTTAACGCTTGACCGAAATCATCGTGTATATCACGAGCTATGGTCGTTCTTTCTTTTTCCCTTACCATATCCAGGTATTCGGTGAGGGATCGTAATTCTTCTTGTGAATTTTTTAACTCATTCTCTATATTCTTGCTTTCAGTGATGTCACGGATAACGGTAACAATTCGTTTTACCTCATCATTTTCAAGAACCGGAATCTTTCTTGTTTCGGTAATAATACCCCTTCCCCCGATAATGAATTCATTCTCGGAAATATGGGTTTTCCCGGTGTCAAATACATGGTAATACTCCTTTTGAACCGTGTCTGTCAAAAACGGGCATACTTCAAATAAATATTTGCCGATCACATCCGTCTCAATATTCAATTCCTTGCACATGTTAAAATATTTGACATTGATGAGTAATATTTTAAAGTCGTAATCGATGACATGTATAATGTCTCCCATTGAATCAATTGTTTTACGATAGAGAGACTCTGATTTTTGCAACGCCTCCTCAGCCCGCTTACGCTCTGTAATATCACGCGCGATAGCCAAAACACGGTCAGCGCCCCCTATAACGGTGCGTTTCAGGTTTACCTCAACCCAAAATAACCGGCCATTTTTGTCCTTTGCTTGCCATTCAAAGAGCTGGGGTTTCCCCTTAACCGCTTTCTTTATCCACCGTAAGGCATCTTTCTCAGAATAAGGATGTTCTCCTGAACTCAGACACGGTACTTTTAGACTCCGGATTTCCTCCATAGTAAAGCCGTACATCTCATATGTTCTTTGGTTAGCATCGAGTATTTCGCCAGTCTCGGCATCGTGCACGAAAATAGCGTCGCTGGCATTATCGAAAATCGAACGAAAATTAGCCATTGACGCCCGCAGCTCGTCATCTGCCTTCTTGCGATCGGTTATATCACGTGAATTACCTACGGTTCCTATTATCTCACCATTCTCATTATGCATTACAGCCGCTGATAAAAAGCTGGTAAATACTTCGCCATTCTTACGAACATTTTGTATTTCACCGGTGTACACCCCGTTTTTCAAAACCAGTTTTGATACTTTCCCCCCTTCTTTCTCGGTGGCATAGAGAATGTGAACATGTTTCCCTACAATTTCCTCTTTGTTGTAACCAAAGGTCTCGCTGGCTGCTTTATTAAATTCCACGATACGCCGGTTTTTATCCACGGCAACAATCATATCGAGAGAACTGTCGAAAATATTTTGTAAATACCC
>AQSL01000053.1 GCA_000403035.1 Candidatus Latescibacter anaerobius SCGC AAA252-E07
TGCCGGGGGCTCATGAAGATTCCACCATTCATTATCACTCTCTGTTACTCCAATGTAATTGTATTCGTCCTTATAAGACACAGCATGAGCACTAATTTTTGCCCCCCAGCCTTCAGACAAAACTTTCGAAATTTTTTCAGTTTCAGTATTATCAGGTTTTGCTGATTCAGAGCAATGGACAAGTATTCCACCCCAGGGTGAAACAGATTCTTCCAATGCTATATCTTCTGGTATAATTTCTCCCCATCCTCCCCATTTTCCCCATTCTTTCTCTTCTTCATTCCACTTTCCTTCATTCCACTGATAAGCTTTAATATCTTTATCTGTTACATTAATTATTTCTTTTAGCGGAACTTTGAATGGAAATGGATTGCCAACAATATTCCAGCCATAGCTTAATTCAATTTTTTCTTCATCTTTCGAATATATCTGTATTGTAGTTCCTTTTACTTGTAATTCTATCGGCACCGGAATGCCTATTTCTGGTTTTCCTGTCGTTTCTTTAATACCCTTCCGCTGGAATAGAAAGATTGCCCTGCCTACCTCAAAAGAAACTGGTTGATATACAAGATCATGTTCATTGGCACGCTTATTTGTACGATAAGAACCATAATGCCATCTTGCATCGCTGCCCTTTCCACATTTACCAAGCTGACGTTTGAGAAGTTCAATAATATTATTTTCTTCGGATTCATTTATTACAGCCGGCACAGAAAAAAGCGTCCATTTGTTATTAACTACTCCACCTTTATGTGCAGATTCACTTGTGTTGTTAACAGATAATGATTCTAATACCTGCCGAACTGCAAATGTTTCAGAAACACCATATTCGTTATTATTCTCATTATCGTCTAATGCTTTAACATAGTATCTCAAATCAGGTTTAATATTATTATAAGAAATTATTGCAGTAAACAAGCTATCATTATTTTCTGAATACATTTTTTTTGGTTCTGGCTCATTTTCGGTAGATGTATAGTAATAATGCAACATGACAGAAGATGTATCGACCAGAGAAATTTTATCGTATATATACGCCTGTACAATGAAATTAGCGTCAGTAATTTCTAATGGATTCAAAATTTCAATTTCTGGAGGAGAATCCACTACAAAATAAACCTGCTCTGTGTCTGTAATTTTAACTCGCTCACCTGCTCTATTTATTGCTTCAACATAAACTTCAAAATCTTCTTTATCATTACAGGTAACTATCGCTTGAGCAATACCTTTAATATCCGTTCTAACAACCGTTGAATCAGATTCTGTATCTATCCATTGAGTGATAGTTTGTTCTTGTCCTCTGAATTTAAATACAACTTCTGCTCCAGGGACAAGATTAGAATATTTATCTTTAATTGTTGCAAAAACTGTTATGTTACCACCAGCATAAGTTGTATCGGGCAGGACAGCGACCTTTGAACTATCGGCATCAGCATCACCCGGTAAAAATGTGACCGTTGGCGTTTGTTCCTGGAGTTCTTCATCAGCAGTGACATATACTTTCTTTGTTTCAGCTATCTCGCTGGTAAATGAAACATTGATTGTTCCAGTTGAATCTGTATACTCTTGTTCAAAATCAATATTTTTTAGAGTTGTATCATTAACACCATCTGTAGTACGCAATTCTATAAATATTTCATTATGAAAAACTTTATAAACTGGTTTATCATTTTCGTCTTTGAGAGTTACTTTTATCTTTATCGGTGAATCAACTACTGCATTATCTGGACTATCAGGGAATACCTCGACATTTGATTTTCCTTTATCCACATATTCTCTGAACAAAATTTGAGGCTGCATCGTTAATGTTTTTTCTTCGCCATTCTCATTATATGTTGTTATTACTGTTTTTACTCCTGGTTGTTTACTGGTAATTGTTGCTTGAATTTCACCTTTTTTATCGGTTTTATTTGACAAGAACGGAAGTACTAAAACACCCGTGGTATCAATAAAGCTAATTGATAAAGTACTATCGGGAATACTGGGAATATTATTTCCATTCTTATCCCTTAATGCTATAATAACTGTAACACTATCATCGATAGTTACAGCTTCAGGTGATAAAACAACTTTCGATGAATCAGCATCAACAATACCGGGTATAAAAGTGAATTTTGGTTTTTGTTCCAATTCTACACCATCTGCAATAATAGTTATGGTCTTCTCTTCTGCTATCAGGCATGTAAAAGTCGCTAGAATTTGTCCATATAATGTCTTTTCATCCAGAAAAACAAAGTCTTCAATACCAGTAGAATCACTGAATTGAACTATAATCTCATCACGGAATACATTATCAATTCTAATTTTGCCTTCGTTTTTGAGCTTTATCGTTAGAGTGTCGGTTGATCCAACTACCAAACTATCTAAAACATCAACAGTTGATGTACCTGCATCCACTACATCTCTGAACCAAATGTGAGGCTGATTACTTAATAATATGTCACCATCTTTATCTTTAATTGTTATTTTTATGATTTTTCCTTCTGGAACCATAGAGTAAAAAGTGGTGCGAATTACTCCAAATGAATCAGTGCTATCCTCAATAAATTTGATTTCAGAAATACCCTTAATTTCTCCATCTTTATTCTCAACTCTTATTTCAATTTCAGTATGTGGAATATCCGAAATAAGATGTCTAAATTTATCAATTAACGTTACGGTAACTGTTACCTCTTTATTGATAGTTATAGCTTCATGTGAGATATTAACCTCAGATAAATCCATATCAACAGCACCAACAACAAAAGTCAAAGTCACCGGGTCTAAATCAAAAACAAACGCATTAACGGCAAATACTTTTCCCCCAAAGGTCGAATCCTGCAGCGCAAACTCAGCATGAATTATTCCATCATCACCGGATTTCTCATCAATTTTTAAAGGGTTCACAGGTTTTCCATCAAAATTGAAAGTTATGTTCTCTTTAGATTTACCAGACACGGGATTTCTATAACGATCTTTGAGATTAACATTAACCGCAAAATTTGCCCTATCCGCAACATCACTTACCCTTATTGTATCTTTATCAGAAATGAAAAAAGTATAAAGAGAATCAACTGCATCTGAATTAAATTTTACTATTACCGGTTTTAAATCTACACCTCTCGCATTAACAGTGATATTTTTGTCTCCTGAAGTAGTATCCTGTAACGCCATCTCAGCCTGAATAAATCCATCCGCATCGGTCGAATCGCCCATAGATAATACAGCAGCCTGGACATCATCGTACATGATTGTTATTTCGTCTTTTTTAACATCAAGTATGGAATTCTCAAATCTATCTTTGAGAGTAATGTCAAGTATCACATTTACTGTATCCTGACTCACAGTAAATGTATCTTGATCTATATTAACCATTGAGATAAAAGTATCAATATCACCAGGTTTGAATGTAAAAATGGCTGGAGCCAAATCTATACCTGCTGCAGTAACACTGAACACTATTTCTCCAGTTGTAGTATCCTGTAACGCAAACTCAGCCTGAAACAGCCCATTTACATCAGTCGAATCTCCTAAAGATATCAAAACAGCATCTTCAATTTCAAAATTGATATCTATTTCATCTTCAATTACACCTGGTATGGGATTTTCAAATCTATCATTGAGGGTTATATTAAGCTTTACATTTATTGAATCAGAACTCACCACAGAACTCTCTGGATCAAAAGCAACCAGTGAACTAACTGAATCAACATCACCCGGAAAAAACCATACTGTTGCTGTATTACTCAATTCAACTCCGTCCGCAATAATACTTATGGTTTTCCCCTCAGCTTTTTCACTGGTGAAAGTTACCATAATTATTCCGTTTGTATCTGTTGAATCAGTAAGGTTTTCAAGTTCCGATACACCAGTAGTATCACTTATATCAATATTTATCTCATCATCATATAATACATAGTAAATTGGTTTGTCATCTGAGTCATTAAGTGTTATTGTTATCGTAACTAGTGAATCAACTTCTATACTTTCAGCCGATACTTCGACTGATGAATTATCGGGATCCACTGGTTCTCTGAAGAAAATATGCGGCGTTTCAGTTAGTGTTATTTCTTTATCATTATGAGTAACTGTGACAGTTACTGTTTTTTCTTCTGCTGACGTACTGCTGAATGTTGCCCGGATTATTCCCAATAAATCGGTATGAACTGTCTCAAATTTAGGATCAGAAACTCCCGTTGTATCACTGATAACAATTTTTATATTACTATCTGGAATATCCGGAACAGGATTGGCAAACTTATCAAGCAATGTAATTTTAATCGTAGCTTCCTTATTGATTGTTAATGCTTTGTGGGATAAAAAAACCTTGGAACTGTCAGCATTTACTGTATCAGGTAAAAATATGACCGTTGTTTGTTCCAATACAACTTCATCTGCAGTAACACTTATGGTTTTTACTCCGGATTTCTCACTTGTAAAAGTAGCTTTTATTATACCATTTACAGTGAAGAGATCTTCTTTCGTAAGATTTTTAACACCTACATTATCAGTTATTTCAATATTTATTTCATCTGCAAAGACATTGTCAATTGGATTATCATTTTTATCTATGAGAGTTATCGTTATAATTTCTGGTTTGTTAACTATTAAACTATTTTTAAGTACCTCCACAGTAGAATTGCTCGGGTCCACCTCTTCTCTAAACACAATTGTTCGCTGTGAAACTAATTGTTGATCATAAATAATTGATATACTCTTTTCTCCTTTTGCCATTGGAATAAAAGTTGCTTGAATTTCTCCCTCTGCATTTGTATAATCTTCCTGGTAAAAAATTTCGGTAATATCTTCTGGAATTACTTCAATCTTAATATCATCTTTTGGAATATCCGGGATAGGATTTTTGTACTTATCATTCAATGTTATAGTGACCGTAACATCTTTATAGATAGTTCTATAATCATGTGATAAAGCAACCTCGGTTTTTTCCGCATCCACAATGCCGGGAATTATTGTCAGCGTAGCTGGTGCAAGGCTCAGAGTATCCACAGTAACTGTGATCATTTTTTCGCCAACGAGGGTATCAGATAAAAGGAGAATCACCTGCATGATCCCAGCGGAATCAGATTCAGCAGTTATATCTTCTGGAACAATTGCTTCTCCTTTAAAGTCGAAATGTAAATCTGTCCCGGAAACACCCGGCTTTACATTCGCAAACTGATCCTTGAGTGATATTTCAACCTTCACAGTATCAGCAGTATCACTTGCAGTTAATTTATCTTGCTCTATAGTAACAGTTGATTGAGCGGAATCAACAGAGCCGGGAATAAACGACAGAGTAACCGGAGTCAAATCTACACTACTCGCATTAACAGCGATATCTCTATTTCCTGGTGTCGTTTCATTTAACTCCAGTTCTGCCTGAATC
>AQSL01000054.1 GCA_000403035.1 Candidatus Latescibacter anaerobius SCGC AAA252-E07
TCAGAAACGATGAGCGCACGACGCACCGCGTGCACGAAGCGGGCATCCCATTGTGCATCGAATCCGGCGCCTCCGTCTTTGGGCGCCTTCGTCAGAAAAGGATTGTCCTGCATGTCCTCGGCGATTGTAAAAGATCCCGGCCTCGCTTTTTTGATCTCTTTATTGATCCACTGCATAAGGTTCCATCCATCCGGAATGTCTCCGGCCGGATCGCTCCCTCCGGTAACGTTCCGGATGAAATTGGTCGCATCCCATCTCAATCCGTCAACCCCGTATTCCACAAGCCAGAAAAGTGCGTTGTCACGCAAGAATTCCCGGACTTCACCTCTTCCATAATCGGGCCTCGTTTCTCCCCAGGGAGTATTGGCGCGCTGATCATTATAAAAATAGGCACCGCCCTTTTTGTTTTCACTCCAACCGTCAAACTGCCAGAGATTCAGGTCGGTCGGACCGAGATGGTTGTATATGACATCCAGGATTACAGCAATACCATGCTCATGGGCGGCCTTTACAAAGTTACGAAAGGAATTCGGGTCCCCGTAATCACTCTCTACCGCGAAAATATGGCAAGGGTTGTATCCCCAGGAATAGGCTCCGGCAAATTCCCCAATAGGCATGATCTCTATGGCGTTCACACCGAGTTCTTTCAAGTAAGGCAATCGTCTCACAGCACTTTCAAGATTACTCGGCTTGTCGCCTGAGGTTTTTCCGAACGTTCCAATGTGCAGTTCGTAAATGACAGTTTCATTTAAAAGCGGAGTTGAAAAACCGGAAACTTCCCGGACATCGGATGGTTTTGTAATGATTGAGTTGCCGACTGAACTTGTCACATTGCGGGAATACGGATCCATTCGAAGCAAATCCTTCGAGCCGGAAACGATTCGGTAGCGGTACTCGTTACCGGGCGTAGCGCCAAGAACATCCGTTTTCCACCAACCGTGCTTTTCCCGCTGAAGGGGATTTGCTTCTTTCGACCAGTTGTTGAACGAGCCAAGGACAAAAACACTGTCGGCATGTGGTGCCCATACACGGAAAACACAACCGTTTTCGTGGGGTATCGCGCCTTTGTTCAATATCATTATGATCTCCAGCTAACGTACTGCTCTCGGGCGCGAGTAACTAGCGCCCTGAGAAGCAGATTGTTATATCGTGTTTACCGTGCCGACATAGCCACAGTGCGGATGCTAAAAGGGTCATTATCGATTTCAAGCTCAACGGCCAATTTGTAAAAATTACTAGCCGCTGAATGACGGTCAAGACCGTATTCACGAACGCAAGACCGCACAAAGCGACAAAGCTGATCAAGAATCACGCCAGATGTTCCGGCATCATCGTTAAGAATTTTGCAGAAGCCATTAATCGCGGAAACTGGTAAATCAGGTCCATTAATAAAATAGTGCAGGTGTTTCATAAAGTGTGGGTGCTGGTATATCTTATCCCCACAAGTGCCATTTGATTCGAAAATCTGTTTTGGAGATTTATTCCGAATTTCTGCGTATACAGGATTGGCAAATATATGGATACGAATTTCGGGAATAGTGTTACGTCTAATGAGCGATTTGAAAAGGGAGCCCATAGCGTATGCAATAGGAGGCCATTCTCTATTGGGATTAGGGGAATCGAAAATTTTTTCATATAATTTCGATTCATCGCTCGATAGTTCGACAACTTCGGGTGGTTGATAGTTCATAATGTGTTCCTTAGCTATCTAACGTCAGCGTTCACACGCGCGGGTTAACGCGTCGTTGTGCAACGCTTGGTTCGGTCTTCAGTAGTCATTTCCGTTGCCGCTGTCTTTACACGATTGACGCCACTCATCTATCGTCTGTCTCATACGTTTGACGATTTCAGGGTGTTGTTCTGCGATATTGGTCTTTTCGCCCTGATCCGCGATTAAGTCGTACAGTTCGTAGGTCTTCCCGTTGTCCGTGCTGTAGATTTTGTAGCGATTGTCCGTCAGGGAGACCTGGTTATGCGACTCAAAGGCGATGGGTCTTGGCCGCTCGTTCATATCTGCTTTGATCATGGGCAGCAAGCTGACTCCGTCGTATGGTCGGGTCTTGGTTTCCGGGAGTTGATGGCCCAAGGTGTCCAATACAGTTGGAAAGTAATCACTCGTACTGCAAGGCATTGAGACAACCCGACCCTTCTTGATCACACTTGGCCACACCAGCAAGCCGGGGACACGTACTCCACCTTCGTAAAGGCTGCGCTTTCGGCCCTTGAGACCGTTCGTTCTCCCGGGCGAAGAGGCATTGCCTTCCGGGCCGTTGTCCGAACAGAACCATAGCATCGTGTTGTCTGCGACACCCAGGTTCTTCAGTTCGTTTCGAAGCCGTCCCATCTGTTCGTCCATCGCGGTTATGCAGCCGTAATAGTCTTTGTGCTCCTTGTAGCCGTCCGTGTACGGGGGTGCTGACACCACCGGCAGATGCGGCGCATGAAACCAGATTACAGCCAGAAATGGGGTCTTCTTATCTTCTGCCTTCTCGATGAAGGGAAGAGCCCGGTCCATAATCAACTTGGAATCGTCACCGCTGATTTCCGCGGCTGCCACCATCTCTTCCGGCCCAGTCCAGTAATGGGTGCCATACGTCTCGTAGGCGTTGCCTGTCCAATAGGTCGGCACCTTCGCTTCGGTTGAGAAACACTCGTCGAAGCCGTTCTCCCATGGCGGAGAATAGTGCGTGCTGTCGCCTGGTTTGCCGCGATTGGCTTCCTTGATCTGTGTGGTCAGTGTTCCGAGATGCCATTTTCCGAAATGACCGGTTGCATATCCCAGGGGCTTGAGGGCCTCGGCAAGGGTAATTTCCTCTTTCTTCATGTGGCCGACGTTGGCAAATGTAATACCATATCGGTAGGGATGTCTTCCGGTGATGCAACTGCCACGGGTCGGAGAGCAGACCGGGGCTCCGGAATAAAAGCGCTCGAAGCGAATGCCCTCATTCGCCATTTGGTCCAGATGTGGGGTTCTCAGCACAGGATGCCCGTTGTAGCCGGTATCGCCCCATCCATGATCATCCGTCATGCATAGGATGATGTTGGGTCGTTGCGAACCTGCGTCTTTGGCGAACAGCGAATGCGGGAGCATTGCACCCGCGGCGAGTATTGCACTCGTGGTCAGGAAGTCTCTTCTCGTAATCTCGTGCATATGTTTCCTCTCTATGACCGAACAAGTAATTCTGTATTTTTCTTCATAACACCCATTATAAAAATTATTTTTATTGAATCGCATGTATAAAACGACTGTTTTTGACGCACCAAAATACTACCCTCGAAATCCCTGATTTTTCAGGGATTTTTTATTGCTGTTTTGGACAGGTTTTTTACGCACAGGCATTTCCTGTGATACCGGGGAACTCATGTCATATATAATGATATCTATCTAAGCGGAACAGCCCGCGTTAACAAGTGTATATGTCCACTAAAGAGAGCTGTTAGAAATCTATCCTAATAATGAATAGCCAACCAAACTGTATCTTCGTCTGGTGATGTCCATTCAACGCGATGTCTTTTATGTGCAGGGATAATAATATAATCTCCTTTTTTCATTTGAACAAATTCTTCTTTCTCTTCAAATCTCAGCCTTGCTTCACCACAGACTAAAAAAACGAACTCGTTTTTGTCCTGGTCGTACCAAAAATCATTTGGCGATATATGTCCTCTTGATACAATCCGCTCGATTGTAACATCATGATTTTCTGCAATGAGTTCAATCAGTTCATCAGGCAGATTATCCGGAATGTCGGAGAATATGTTCTTCATCATTTGACCTTGTAACTTCTAACGGCAGAGCTAAGGCGCTCGGTTTCTGCGTCGCCCTCAACTCCTTGTTCGACCATTTTATCCACTGACAACTTGAATAATGATTGTAACTACAGTCGTTACTAATACACCAGCGCCGAAGAGAATGTAGTCTCGGGCTGCACTTCTCTTCTCGCCAGATTCAACAAGTTTGGCAAAGTGTTCGGCAACAGGAAGTGGAGTCTTCTCGAGTGCACTGATCTTGTCCTTCAGTTCCTCTTCCCTTTCATGCAGAGCGGACAGACCAGTCTCAAGCTGCCTAACTGAAGCCTCTTTATCTTTCGCAACGGAAGACAATTCGCGGAGGATAGAATCTACCTCTGCGGATGCACTGGTGAGGCTGGCTGTTAGTTCAGAAAGGCGTTCTGAATGGGTCTTAGATGGCTCAGGCTTGCCGAATGCATGACGAAGTAGTTTCCGAATGACTTCCGTTGATGCGAGGCCGCCGGCAAGTAAACTGGCAACCGCACCTAGAACTACAGCAAGTATCTCTATACCCATGATCATCAATCCTCTCTATTGGCCTAACAAGTAATTCTGTGGTTTTCTTCATAACACCCATCATAACAATTATTTTTATTGAATCGCATGTATAAAACGACTGTTTTTGACGCACCAAACTTGGCCCCTGAAAACTCTGATTTGGGGGGGCTTTTTCATGCCCGAAACAAACAGGTTTTTGACGCACAGGCAAATCTGTGATATGCTAATACAATAATACATGCTCTTTTAATAACGCAATACTTTTTTACGGAGGTAAAACCATGTGGAATACACCCGGTAGGGAACTGCTCGACAAAATTCTCCGGCTCTACGAAACCGAGAATGTCTCGAAAAAGGACAAACTGATATGCTTCCATTTCTTTATCGGCGGCTGCGACTGGTTCATAGCCGAATATGACGGCGATGATACATTCTTTGGATTTGCTATCCTCAACGGCTACTACGAAAAGGCTGAATGGAGATACATCAGCTTTGCCGAACTCAAATCAATCCGTATCAACGGGATTGAAAGCGACTGCGAAAAAGACTGGACACCGAAAAAAGCCTCGGAAATCGACCTCATCAAACGCTGCCTGATCCTCTGACCGCAACCGCTCTGACTTTCTCTTCCACTGTAGCAAGGGAATCCGCCTTTCCTGTAAAGGCGATGGACAGCTTACGCATCGCTACCTGCCCACACCTTAACAGGAGGCAACACCCCTCTGCTTGACAATGCCTGAGAAGTCAAGAAAACGGTTTGACATCATATAAATATTGCAGCTCTTAACTGTTTTAAATTATTGTATACATGACATGTGTGTGTTTTTATCTAACAACTCTGCTTTGACATAAAAATATAACTTGCTTTCAACAAACTAATTATCACTATATTAAAGAATTAACCATTCCTTTTTTAATTTAAAATATTTATGCAATAATTGACTTAATCAAGTTGAAATTTAAGTAGAATTAGTTTAATATTCTAATTCAGTAGTGTCCGGTAAAATTATACTTTAAAACATATAAACCTATTTAAAGACAAGTAATTACAAATTATAAGATAATTAATGGATACATACTTT
>AQSL01000055.1 GCA_000403035.1 Candidatus Latescibacter anaerobius SCGC AAA252-E07
CACAGGACTTTTTGAATGCCCGCTCTTATTATCCCAGGTTCACTTTAAAAGAATCTTCCATAATCTTTTTCATTTCCGCTTCCACTCCCGGATTTTCACTCACGACATTTTTTTCTTCCGCATAATCTTTTTCAAGATCATGAAGCGCCGGCCCGAGTCCGGGATTATCGCCCCATACATTCCGGAAATAGTGCCATTTATGGGTGTGGACAGACCCAAAGTCGCCATAGCCGGTAACCGAATGGTCACGTAGTTTCTTTCTGGTACCGGTAACCAGATCCCACATGGACTCACCATCAAACGGCAAATTACATTCAACATCGAGCATATGAAGGAATGTGGGCAGAAAATCCGCATGGCTTGTCAGCGCATCTATCCGCTTTCCCCTGAAACTTCTATCGGGATGCCTGATGATAAGCGGAACACGGGCGATACATGAATTGAGCAATATTGCCTGTTTCTGAACGCAGCCCTGTTCCCCGAGATGGGTGCCGTGATCGGTGCTGAACACGATGATTGTGTTGTCCCAGAGGCCGAGGCGTTTAACATGGTCTATCAACTGACCGATACAGTAATCACTGAAGGTAACTTCGGCGGAATAGAGATCGATTATAACCGGGAGATCATCTTCCCGTATATCATACATATTCACGCCATACCCGAATAAATAACGTTCGAAGGGGTACTTGTTTCGGTACATTTTCTGAAACCGCGGAGGAGCGTCCCACGGCTCATGGGGATCGAACATATCTATAAACATCATAAACGGGCCGTCATTATCTTTATTCTGTTCGAGCCATTTCGATGCCTCCCTGCACGTTTGAGCGCAAAAATAATCCTCTTCTCCTTTTCTATCGCTCGTGTTCAGCACATACTGAATGATACGCTCACGGTAATAGTCGTTCAGGAGATGTTCGGGAACATGGTCCTCAGGGTGCACGGAACCGACCGGTCCGGTTATATATGGATCCGATTCCTGACCACGTATCCATTTCCAGCTGCTGAAACCGTAGTGAAAGTTCATATCCGGCTTGAAATGGTGAAACGTGTCTACTAAAAAACCGGTGGTAAAACCAGCTTTACCGAGGATTTCAGCGAAGGTTACATCGTTTCTTAACGGAACATTTTCTCTATCGGTAAATGAGTTGTGGCTTTTTCTGAGCGGAACCCATTTTATTCTTTCGGGCAATATGCTGTTTCCGGTATGCATGACACGCCGCGCCGGAATGGTGGGCAATCCATCGGCATAGCAGTTGGTAAAGTAGACGCCTTCCTCGGCAAGAGCATCGAGATTGGGCGTTTTTATCCGCTCGTTTCCGTTGAAATGAAGGTAATCCCATCGGAATGTGTCGGCAATAATAACGATTATGTTGAGGCCGTTTGGCGTGCTTACCTCGAGTTTTTCCGGCAGTTTTTCCTTCGCAAGCGGCCCGGTGAATTCAGGTCTTTGTTCTGTTTGTGCGACGGATTCATTCGGCAAAGCAGCACCTGCACCGAGTCCTGCCATCGATCCCATGAAATTTCTTCGTGTAATGTTCTGAATTGATTTGTTCATGGTAACACTCCCGTTTTTTTGTTTTTGAATCATATACTATCATGTTCAAATATAAGTTTGTTATCTATTACTCTGGAAGATACATCATTTGAAAAATATTGCTACGATTTTATGAAATTTCACTGTCCTCCTTAATGTAATCATGCAAACTTCGTATTCAATTATTCCCTGCATAATTATTTTTCTTTTTTTATTACTAATATTGCGTACATTTATTATTGAATTTTTTATAGAGAAAAAACAGTTCTATCACTCGAGGAGGAACGAGAAGTCCAAAAATCAGCTTCTTCATGAAATGCAATTGATACTCTCTTAAAAAACGCACAAGGGGGAAAAAATGAGCAGTCTTTTCTATGTCATGATCCTGGCACTGCCGATTATTGCATGCACCAATGTATCGGCGGACACAGTACTGGAACCGTTTACCTACCACGAGGATTTTGAATCGAGGACCCTCGGAGCTTGGGCATCATATCCGCTCTGGCAGGACACCGCCTATGACCCGAATTTCAGGGTTAACGAGATGGTACCCGGCGACCCGAATATTTCAATCGAGCAGAAGGTCACTCCGTATACGAATGTCGACAACTATGCCGGCGCTCAGAAACTCTTTGACATGTACATGATACCCGGCTCGACCATTACGTTCCGTTATTTCCTGAAAACCAACCTGCCGGTGGAGTTTTTCAAGGTGAGACTTGCTGCAGGTTCCGATGGCAAAGTTGATTACACCGTGGCAAGTCCGCCGACAAACCGCTGGGAATGGTTGACCGTCTCCTACACCGATTATATCCGCGAAAATCCCGGTCTGGCAGGCAGGGACAGGATCAGGGTTAATGCTCTTGCGGTTCTGGCGAAAATACCCGATGCCGATCCGGCAATGCCTGTCTACCTCGGGCTTGACGATGTTACGTTCAAAGGCGCCCGTGCCATGGCGTTCCAGTTCGCCGAACCGGAAATGTACAAGCTCTCGGAATGGAAACCCTACATACCGAAAAAGCATTACTATAAGGGGGATACGTTTACTTTGAATGGAAGATGGCCGCTCGATGCAAGCCGTGTGGAGCTTACCATCGCTCCGTTCACCGACCCGTCAGACATACTCCGTACCGCCGATCTGAATCAACGCGGCGATACCTGGACACTGAAACCGTTTGCCCTGTCCTACGACAACGGACTGTATCTGAATACCCTCCGGGCTTACCGTGGAAAAATGCTCCTGTCCGAAACACAATTCACCATGCATATCGCCCCAAAAAACATCGGCGGGAAACATCCGCGTCTCTGGTTTGACAGCGAAACGAAACCAAAGATAGAAGCACGCCTGAAAAGCGACCGGTTCAGAGAGGTATTCGATGAAATCGCCGAAAACGCGGCACGGCAGCGTAAGCAAGTCCCTGTGGAAACCCTCGTTTTCGACCTGGATCAGTTCCCCGATGAGAACTGGCTCCCCACATGGTCTGCATGGGGTTCGCATATCTATCCGACCGGTGAAGCGCTTTTCTGGAACTCCCTTGCCTATACCTTCCACGGCGACAGGACTGCCGGCGAATATGCAAAAGATGTGCTGGTAAAGCTCGCCGCATTCCCCAACTGGACTCATCCCTGGCAGACAAAACGCGGGCGTTTTACCGAACACCGCACCGGCGCATGGTCGCACCGCCTGGCGCTCGCCTATGACCTGACCTATGACCTCATGGATGAAACCGAGCGGAAGCTTATCCGTACCGCGCTCATGGATTATCTCGTCATGGGCGCCCACACAACCTATGTTGTCAATAACAATGTGACCTGCAACACCTCAAACTGGGTCGCCCATATTGCCGGCGGCTCGCTCATGATGCAGGCGGCGATGTTTTGCGATGGTGCCGATGTGGAATACCTCGAGCCCTGTTTCACCGGCGCGGCGTTCAAACTCTTCGATATGATCAACAAGACCACCGACCCGGACGGCGCCTGGTGCGAGGGACTCGGCTATAACAATTACACTTTCCGCACCCTTTGCGAGAGTCTCCCCGCGGTCGAGCAAGTGTTCAACATCGATATGTCGAAACCGCTCAACGGCTCATACCGCGAGTATATCTGGGCAGGTCCGGTCAAGGCAAAAAAATATTACTATTACGGGGATACCGGCGGAAACCTCAATCCCATTCCCTCCTGGGCATGGCTGCTCGAAAAAAACCAGGACCCGCTCCTCGGCTGGTATTACAATTTCCTCAAGTTCGGCGATTATGAATCAAACACAAAGGACAGTATCCGGAGTTACATGAAAACGGTCGAGGGAAAACAGGGATTCGCCGATGTTCTCTATGACACCGAAAATGTGCCCATGGAGGAGCCGTTCGGTGAAAACCCGGTGCGCGTTTTCAGGGGTGTCGGCACGACCGTTTTCAAGGGCGGCTGGGAACCCGATGATTTCATTTTTGTCATGCGCACGGGGCCGTTCTACAACCACCAGCATATCGACCAGGGATCGTTCTGGCTCTCCGACCGCGGAAGTCTGTTCATCGAGGAACGTCACGGCAGCACCTACTACGACGATCCCCTGTACCAGCCATGGTACACCCAGCCGGTCGGGCACTCCACCATCCTTATCGACGGCAACCACCAGAGCCAGCGTGTCGGCGACCATCTCGTATTTGCCGAAGGGTTCGAGGATTATGCTCATATCACTCACTTCCTCGACGGCGAACATGCATCGTTTGTCTCCGGCGATATCGGCAGACTGTACTTTGGCAAGGTCGAAAGTCTTACCCGGAATGTACTCTACCTGAAACCGCGCACCATTCTCATGCTCGATACTGCCGTTCCCGGCGACCGTGATGTCGATGTTACGCTCCTCTACCAGACGATCAAGCTGAATGATATCAACGCCAACGAGGATGTCTCCACCATCACGACAGACGGCAACACCCTTCACATTAAGCATCTCTATCCCGAACACATGGAAATCACATCGGTGGAAACGCCGCACTATCTCGGCACCTTACAGAACCAGCGGCCCCTCGAAGCTGAGGGCATGCTCACGGTGACCGCCCGTACTGCGGGCAATCCGCTCGTGATGGCAAACCTGCTGACCACGACTGCGGGCGGAGAACCGGATTTCACCGAAGTTTCCGGTGAGGGCTGCCTGTCGGGCACTGCGGACGGGATACCCTTCACGTTCACGACACGTCCGGGTTCGGTCTACCGTTCCGGTACCACGGTTACCGATGCGCTCGCATTCACCCTCAGCGGGACACGGCTGTTTGCCGCGATGTGCACCACGCTTTCACATGACGGCGCACTGCTCATCGAATCCGGTGAGCCGGTGACCTGCGAGATTTCTCCCGACGGAATAAAGTACTATCACTGCGGTGAAGGAGAGGTCGCGCTCGGCGTTCCCACGAGACCTGCGAGCATAACGGTGAACGGTAAAACGACAACCTCTTTCAGGTATGACAGCGAACGGAAAGCAATTGTGCTGACGCTTCCGGCGGGAGAAGGAATGGTGAGGTGGTGAAAGAGGGGGTAGTTTGTGAAAAATGGAATATTTTATATTAATTATGGGGTGAATATAAAGGGTCTTGACTAGTTAAGGCAAAATTGATATGCTTTAACTTAAGTCATGACAATGAGTAATAAATTTTTTTATCAGTTCTTTTTAATCGCTCTGTTTTTGCATAATAATTATATCTAACTATCAAGATCACCCACCGCTTTGAAGTATTGCGAAATAGTGGTCATGTGAAACGATTTGTCATGTTTTTAAGATATTTATTATTATTCTCTTGTTTTAAAAAATTTTTCATCGTATGAACCATATTTGATATTGCATGATTCACACATTTCTATAACATATTTTTTTATTTCTTTTGTA
>AQSL01000056.1 GCA_000403035.1 Candidatus Latescibacter anaerobius SCGC AAA252-E07
CGGGCTTACGCCCGACTTTCCCCCGGAGGGGGCAACTACTTGTGAAATAAGAAATTATATTCCTGCCCCCTTTGGGGGAAGGATGTCCGAAGGACAAGAAGGGGGCTTTTCATAAAGCAATCAACAGAATTTAACCGGACAGTTCTGAGTTATCTTATTAGAAAAATCCCTACACAAACTTTTCCCTCTTCTGGAGATTTAAAAGACCGGAAAGAATGGCAATCAGTATTCCAACAAAAAGATATATCCTGTTATTAAGTATCGTTTCAGCCCAAATGATTTCATTGATATCATCCGGTATCTCGTAGGGATTGAGGAATACATACCATTCGGTATTGCCTATCTGACCTCTCGTTATCCAGAAAGCAATCCCGATGATAACCATTACTATTGCGGTGCCGTTACCGGTGCGAATGATGGTGGAAAACATGAAAGCCAGACTGCCCATGAAAACGATCGGAAACATGAGATGAAAAACCATCATGATGATGTTGACTTCCTTGAGAACATAAGAATACACCGCAGCAAGTAAAATTAAAATTACACAATTAACCATGAATATAAGCAGGAGTCTTATAAGCCAGACCTTGTAACGGTAGTTGGGAATGCCGAAAAGTATTTCGATCATCCGGGCTTCCACATCGTTTTGGATACCGAACGAAGTCGGATAAAAAATCAATAAAATCCCCGGTACGAGAAGCAGCCAGAATCCGGTCGCCTCGGTTGGATTTGCCTCGGTATTGAACAGGTTGAAAATGGTGACAAACAGGAAGATCAGTATCGCCGCCAGCAGGAAATACCAGAATTTGTTCGCGAAAATAATCTTTAAATTGTAGCGTATCATACTGTATGTAATGTGATATGCATTTTTTATGTAACTGCCGTATTTCATGCAAAAATCCTTTTATCGAAGAGAGATCATAGATGTACGATGTATCATTTTATTAGGTAGCAACTTCCACTTCATCCTTCTTTTTTCCAAGAAGCCATAAATATGAATCCTCCAGTGTGGGACGTACATTTTGTGCGCCTTCGTGCGGGACCGTTTCAGAGAGACATCGTACCCGTATTTTATTTTCATAATGCATATGATGAACGATCCTGAGTTTATGGCGTATGGTTTCAAATTCCTCCGGTGTAACGGCGAATTGCCAGACTTTTTCATGAGCAAGCTGTGTCATTTTAATCGGGGTTCCGAGATAATAGAGTTTTCCCCTGTTCAAGACCGCTACGGTGTTGCATGAACTTGAAATATCCTCGATAATATGCGTGGAAAAGATAACGATTCTTTCGCTTGAAAGCTCCACAAGGAGATTTCTGAACCTGATACGTTCACGGGGGTCGAGGCCGGCTGTCGGCTCATCGACAACGAGGATACGTGGAAGATGGAGAAGAGTCAGCGCTATACCAATCCGTTGTTTCATGCCCCCCGAAAATGACCCGATTTTATGATCTTTTTTCTCATCCAGATGAACCGAGGAAAGCGCGAAGTTAACAATTTTATTACGCTCGTTTTTATCATAAATATTTTTGAGGATTGCCAGATAGTCCAGGAATTCGTAAGCAGTCATGTTTTCATAGGTTCCGAACTCCTGCGGTAAATACCCTATCAGGCCCTGAAGCTCCTCACGTTTTTCCCTGAAATCAATATCGTTAATACTGATTGTCCCGAGACTCTGGTTACAAATACCGCATATGATTCTCATTATGGTTGTCTTGCCGGCGCCATTGGGGCCCAGAAGACCGAACATACCGCTCTGTATATTTAATGATACGCCATCCAGTGCGCTGAAGGGATTTTTCTTTTTCCCGATGATAGGTATTATCTTTACAAACCGGTAGAATTGAAGACGTATGCCGGCAAATCTTCCGGTCAGTCTCATAATGTTAACCTTGCCCTTTTGGAGACGGTTTGAGGTTGTGTATACGATCAGAGATAAGTACCAGAACACTGCAATGAAAACCAGAGGCGCATTTCGAAACTCTTTCCAATAGAAGAGGAGTATATTTACAAAAGGGATACCCCATAAGATGATGTTGTACAGCCAGGTATTCACTCTTAAAAGTACTGCTTTCCCTGATTTTTCAGCTCTGTTTGCAAGGTAAATCTGTACAGGCGCCAGAAGGAAGAACAGATAGAAGTATACGATATGCGAAAGTATGAATATCCATGTGGTGTTCTGAATATAGAAGTAAACATAATAGATCAGAAATCCAAGAAGCGGCAGTTGCCAGAAAATGTAATTGTCAAAATCACGCCAGGTACGGTAATCCTTTGAAAGGCCATACAGCTTCTCGATTCTTTCACCTTTTTTCCACTCCCTGACAAATCTACTATAGTAATCGTATATTTTTACTATGCGGCGGATGTTAATGGTTAATTTTTCATCCGGTCGTATGTAATCGGTTTTTGCCTGACGGAGACTGTTCATAATGAAATAAGTGCTGCCCGGAATGATCATCAGTAAAAGGAACGCGTTTGCACATTGCCATAGTACACTTTCGATGTGATAGTAAATAAGCAGGATTCCCGCGATGAAAATGATAAGCTGTAAAAGTTTCATTTTCCAGTTCAGTTGTTTCATCCATTCCATTGCAGATTCCATTCCGGAATAAACTGTCGGAATAAAAACCAGGGTGAACAGGGTGCTCAGAGAGAGCCCGCCGATAACCGTGATGGCAAACGGCGCGCCGATACGAGATATTTGTTCGGTGTTTCCCATGGCAAGAGGGAGCATGGCCGCCATGGTGGTAATCGCTGTGATGAGAATCGGCCGAATCCTTGCCTGTCCCGACATCATGAGGGCACGCGAGCGTGTGTAACCCCTTCGCCGTAAGATCCGTGTGTAATCTATCAGTATAATGCCGTTATTGACAACAACACCCAGAAGTATGAGAAATCCTATGAGCGAGTTGGCGTTGAAAAGAGAATTGCCGGTGAATATCAACGCCCAGAATGCGCCGATTCCAGCCAGTGGAATAGTAAACATCATAACGACAGGAGTGGAGAGAGATTCGAACACTGAAGCGAGTATCATGTAAATTAAAATGAATGCAACGATAATAAGAAAATAAAATTCACTTAACTCGCTTTCATCATAAACTATTTCCGCAGCCGTTCCCGGGGGGATGGCAATACCGGCGACAACTTGCTCAATCTCTTCCCTTGACAGTGCTAACAGCGATTTGGAGCCGTTTATTTCTTCCTTGAAGCTGTAGGTGAGTTCTATCTGTTTTTCCTGGTTTATTCTGGTGACACCTGACCTGCCGTACGAATAAATGATACGGCTCAGAGTATCAAGCTCGTACGAACTTCCCGACTGATCCTGAACAGGTAATTCCTTCAAATCATCAAATGTCTTCTCTTCCTCTATGTCCTTATTACGAATAATAATATCGTATTCGTCATTTCCCTGCTTGAAACTCATCCCGGATGTAAATTCGTTCTGAAACGATGATAGTTCTGAAGCTATGGAAGACATAGGAATATTGAACAAACTTAACAATCGGTTGTCAAAGAAGAGATGTATTTCGGGACGGTTTCTGGGTATGCTCAGTCTCGCCTCATTGTTCATGGAATCAAGGGTGTCGATACGGTATTTGATATCTTCCGCTACCGTTTGAAGCATATTAAAATCCTCGCCTTTAACGACAATTTTTTCCTGAGGAGTGCCAATGCCGAACATTCTTTCGAGAGAAGCCGTGGAATTTCGAGACATGCCTCCGCCAAACCTATTGCTGGACTGAGGTTCTGTTAAACTGACATCGGCAGCTCTGAAATCTTCAATGCGATTCTGAATATCGTGCTTAATTTCAGGAATTGTCCTGTTGTCTAATGCTTCGAAATCATCTTTTAGAATTATTGTTATACTTGCCTCTTCTTCATAAATATTACAGACAATATCCCGGATTTCTTCAATATCAACCAGTTTCTCTTCTAATTCGGCGACAACTGTATCGGAAATATCCAGCGTTGATCCACGGGACATGGTGACATAGAGATTGAATTCTTTCATGTCGATTTCACGGGGCACCTGAAGACTCAATGCCATGCATAATAACACGCTTCCGAAAAATACCACTACAGCACCGACAATTGTTCTTGCCGGAAAACGGATGGCGGATTTCAGGAGGAGATTGTAAATCTGGAATAGACGGTTTTTTTGTGAAACTTTATGAATATAAAATTCTTTTCCCGGTTTTCTTCTTTCGAGGATAAAGTGAGTAACCATTGGAATGAGAAGCATTGCTACAACAAACGATACAATAAGCGTCGAAATAATTGAAACACCAATGTGCCGTCCAATCAAACGGATAAGATAATCGGAAGAAAATATGAAAGGAACAAACACGGTAATCGTTGTCAATGTTGCTGCGAACAGTGCACGGCTAACCTCGCTTGTACCCTGGATAACAGCGGTATCAGTATCTTTATGGCTCGATACGAGGCGGAAGATGTTTTCAAGGACAACAACACTGTTGTCGAGCAGCAATCCGATTGCCAGGGCCATTCCGACAAGGGTAAAGCTGTTGATCGTTATACCGAAGGCATAGAAGAAATTGAATGCGGTAAACACTGAAATCGGTATGGCAAACATCACCACGGCAACCAGTTTCATGTTTTTTAGAAAAATCCACAGGATAAAAACCGCAAAAACACACCCGATAAGCGCCAGTTTAATAATGAGATTAATATTTTCTTCAACAGTATCGGCGGAATTGCCCTGGATAACAATTTCTATATCCAGCGGTTTCAACTCGTTGTTCAAACGCTCGATTACTTCCTTAGTGGAATGGGAGACTTCTATAAGGTTTGTCATCGAGTCGCGGATTAACTGTATCGATATAGCTTCTAAGCCGTTGACACGGCTGATGGATGTTTGCTCTTTTTCTCCAAAATTCACCTCCGCAATGTCTTTGAGAAAAATGGGTCCATCGGCAATGACAATATTTTCCAGGTCACGGATGTCGGTATATTCCGCCAGTAAGTTGACATAATAATGCCTGTTGTTCTCATGGGCCTGGCCGAGAAACAGTTTCATCTCGGTATTCTGGGCGATGAGCGACCTGATTTTTGACGGGGTGATGTTGAGTTCACGGCATGCGTCTTCCTCGAGGATTATTTCAACCGCTTTAATATTCCCGCCGACAGCTTCAACATTGGCAATACCGTCAATGCTTAACAGTTCATCGGTAATCTGTTCATCCACAATTGTTCGGATTCTTTCAAGACCGCCGCTTCCCCTTATCTGCAGCTGCATAAACGTATTGGATAACCGTTCTGTGTCAACTTTCACAACTGTTACATTGAATTCATCAGGTAGTATCGATTTGAGTTCGTTGACTTTTTCCTGGAGTTTTAAATATGCGTATTTGATTTCCACATCCTGATTGTAGTAGATATATATCATGCTTCTCTGACGGTCGACAGAAGATTCGATCAAATCAATTCCCTCAAGTGTGCTGATAGCACCTTCGAGTGGAATGATTGCCTGTTTTTCAATATATTGCGGGTCCATATCAATGTTGGATCTTATGTTGACAATCAGGATGTGGAAATCAAATACGCATATTTAAAACTCCAGGAAAAAGTCAACGAACTCAAATCGATACTACCTGATGAATTCAATGTAACA
>AQSL01000057.1 GCA_000403035.1 Candidatus Latescibacter anaerobius SCGC AAA252-E07
TACATATTTAATATACTGTCAATTATTAGGATAACCTTTTTTAACTTTCCCCTTGACTTTTATCATAGCAGCAGGGGATAGGGGATGAGTTCGGGAGAAGGGTGGTGGAAAAAGCTGTGCTAACTCGATAAGCGTTTTTACGATTAGTATGGGGATTTTATAAAGTTTCGGCAATAATATGCAAATATGTATGGTATGTATTAATCCTTATAATAGGTAGAACCAACCCTCTTTCTCACCTTCCGCAATGTCTTTACAGCGTGGTAACGGGCTTTTTCTGCGCCATCGATGAGGATTTTGCGTACGCCGGGCTGGTCGTTTAAGAGTTCTTCGTGGCGTTCACGGTAGGGTGAGAAATAGTTCCAGATAAGCTCCACAAGTTCTTTTTTCACCTCACCGTACCCGACACCGCCTTTCCGGTAACGGGCTGCCATGTCTTTCACCTCATCCGGCGAAGCGAAATGTTCATAAATCGCAAAAACGTTGCATTTATAGGGATCTTTCGGTTCCTCAACCGGAGTCGAATCGGTGACAATCGACATCACACGTTTTTTCAGAACACTTTTTTCGGAGAAAATGTCAATGTTATTGCCATAGGATTTGCTCATCTTCTGGCCATCGATACCGGGGATAACTGCAACAGTGTCATCGATTTCAGCTTCCGGAACGACAAACGTTTCACCGTAACTATTATTGAACTTTATCGCTATGTCACGGGTTATTTCAAGGTGCTGTTTCTGGTCTTTGCCGACCGGAACGCGGTCGGACTGGTAGAGAAGTATGTCAGCCGCCATGAGGATCGGATAGGAAAAAAGACCGGCATTCGGAGCTATTCCCTTGGCGATTTTGTCTTTGTACGAATGGCTTCTTTCCAGAAGGCCCACAGGAGTTACGTTCGCAAGATACCATGTGAGTTCTACAACCTCGGGAACATCGGACTGAACCCAGAAAACGGCTTTCTTGGGGTCAAGACCCAGGGCAAGAAAATTGGTGGCCGCTTCCATAGTGCCTCGTGCAAGCGCCTTTCCATCCATAACAGATGTCATTCCGTGAAGATTTGCGATAAATGCGAAGAGTTCGTTCTCCTCCTGATAGGCGATCATCGGCTTCATCATTCCAAAAAAATTACCGATATGGAGGGATCCCGAGGGCTGTATCCCTGAAAGTATTCTCATGAAAATCTCCTGTGTTGTATGCCTGCCGGCATTTTGGTGTTAGTACTGTTCGCTGACAGGTATTAGAATCGTATTCCGCACGTACGGTAAACATCGCGATAATTGGAAAAAAAACGTCAAGGTTCAAAAATATTGAAAATTATTCATTTTTTCAAGAATATTTCTGTTTTTTTAGAAATTAAATGATAATTATTTTACTTTTTCAGGATAAAGCTGTACGGTTCGCAGCATTTCTTGTATTTTTTACCGCTGCCACAGAAACACCGGTCGTTACGGCCGATATTTACGGGGGCAGGCAATCCCTGTTGACGGCGCTTTATATCCCATGCAAGGAAATTATAACGGTCGTCGGTATACTCGAAAAACTTCGTATACGCCTCACACAGATAATTCAAAGCGCTGTAATCATCACCGGGAAAAAATCGTGATTTGATGCATCCGCGCTGGCAGAATCCGAGCCATTTGCACGATTCGCATGTTTCATGCCCGAGACTTCGCAGGCCTGCAAACTCATACCGTTTCGGATTCTCGATAAGTTCGTCTATTTCATTCTCGAGAATATTGCCGAGATACCATTCCTTTGTTACAAAAAAATCACAGGTAAATACATCCCCGTTGTGCTCGATAACAAAATAGGCGCCGCAGTCATTTTTGTACATGCAGCATTCCGGAATGTGCCCGACACGATACTGGAGCATATTGTCAAACAGGCGGATACTGACATGAGGATACCCGTTCGCAAACCATGCATCGAAGAGTCTGCACAAAAAAGTTCCATACGATTCCGGCTCGAGCGAAAAAGGCGCTATCTCACCATCGACCTTTTCAATGCAATCGATGAACTGGAGATAATAAAATCCCTGCTCCCGCAAGAAATCGTATATTTCCTCGGGATAATCCACGGTCTCGCTGGTAACAACCGTTAAAATATTGAAATCCACATTGTTCGCTTTCATAATATCACAGGCGTTCATAACACGGTCAAATACGCTTTTTTGAGAGCGTGCAAAGCGGTGCATGTCATGCAGCTCCTTCGGCCCGTCAACACTGATGCCCACCAGAATCTGATTTTGCACGAAAAAATCCGCCCATTCCTCGTTGATGAGAATTCCGTTTGTCTGGACAGTGTTGGTGATTGCCTGTCCGGGCTTCCGGTACTTATCTTGAATTTCAACCGCCCGTTTATAAAAATCCAGCCCCATGAGCATCGGCTCGCCACCCTGCCATACGTAAGAAACCGACCGTGTTTCTTCGCTCTGGGCTTTCTGCACAAAAGCAGTATAGGTTTCCAAACTCATACGATGTACTGCGGTTTCAGGATATTCTTCGGCAGTTCTGCGGTAGAAACAGTAATCGCAAAAGAGATTGCAATCGTACGATGCTGGTTTTATGAGAAACGAGAGATTTTGTTTCATCCTATGTGTCAAGCAGTATCTCCAATTATAAAAGTCTTCGACTCCTCAGATTTCAACGCTAAAAATACAAAAATCATCACCGTCACCGAAAAAAGGTTAATCGCTTTTTGCCGAGCGATGGGTAACCGATGGCTGAATATGCATACCGTCTTCTCAGATCGTTCCCTTTTCCGGCCGTGTGCGGTTATTGAAATGTTTCCTGAATTCAGCCAGTCCCTTTTGCACATCTTCCCAGGGCGCCACGAAGGAGCGTTTCGCCCAGGCATTCCACATTGCAGCCAGTTCATTGACCAGTTCCGGTTGTGAGCCGGCAAGGTTGTTCATCTCGGTACGGTCGGCTTCGATGTCAAACAATTCCCAGTCGCCGGGATACTTTGATACGAGCTTCCATTTGCCTTTCCGTACAGCCCTGTTGCCTTCGTGTTCCCAGTAGATAGCTTCGCGCCCGAGCGGATTGTTGTCGAAAGCGGGAACAAGACTCGTGCCCTCCATAGGGATGATTGTAGTGCCATTGTAATCGTCAGGATACTGTGCCCCGGAAACATCCGCGCATGTGGCCATGATATCGATAAGATGCCCCGGCTGGTTGCGCCATTCGCCGGGAGAGTTAATCCGTGAAGGCCAGTGCGCAATGAACGGAGTTGAAATACCGCCCTCATGAACCCAATGCTTGTATAAGCGGAACGGAGTGTTGGAAGCGTTTGCCCAGGGCAACCCGTAGCTTTGATACGTGTCATCCGGACCGGGCATAATAGCGGGATCATTGTCACGTTTTACCGGACGGCCGTCACGGGTTTTTTCAGGAATAAACAACTGAGACCCCCATCCGGCAGTGAGTTCCTCGGCACAGCCGCCGTTGTCAGCAAGAAACATTATAAGCGTGTTATCCAGGTGACCGTTCTCTTCCAGCACCGAGACAATCCGTCCGATATCCTGATCCATACGGTCGATCATGGCGGCATAGACTTCCATACGGCGGCTCTGCCATTCCTTATTTTCCGCCTGTTCCCAGGGAGGCACACGGTCATCGCGATCAGTCAGTTTCCATGCCTGGTCAATGATACCCATATCAATCATTCGTTTGTAGCGTTCTTCACGGAGCGCGTCCCAGCCCATGTCATACCTGCCCCTGTACTTTGCAATGTCTTCCGGCAGAGCATGCATCGGCCAGTGCGGCGATGTGTACGCAATATAGCAGAAGAAGGGTTCACCGGGCTTCTCATCCACATGATCGTTTATATACGTAAGAGCGTTCTCGGTAATAGCATCGGTGTAATAATAACGCTCGGATTCGGGCTCGATCGGAGTGTTATCACGGGTAAGCGTAACCGGATCGTAGAAGCTCCCGCAGCCGATAATGGTGCCGTAGAATCGGTCGAATCCGCGCTGGCAGGGCCAGTTGTGCTTCGACATCAGGTTCCTGTCGCAGGTCCAGTGACCGAGATGTTTTGTTACATGCCATTTGCCGGACATGTACGTAGCATATCCTGCCTGTTTCAGCACCTCTGCTATGGTCACACAATTCCTGCTCAGGTCGCCGCGATATCCGTCAAAACCGCTGTCCTCCATCATATGACCGACACCCGCCTGATGCTGGTAAAGACCCGTCAATAGTGATGCCCGTGTCGGACAGCATCGTGCGGTGTTGTAAAACTGTTTGAATTTGAGTCCGTGTGCGGCAAGCTTGTCAAGGTTCGGTGTATTGACTTCTCCGCCGTAGCAACCGATGTCGGAAAACCCCATATCATCATTCATGATAAGAACAATGTTTGGCCTTTCGGATGATATTTTTTTCTTCTCCTGCCGAGCATTTTTTCCACAACCCGGAAATGCCAGGGTGGATGCTCCGATACCCATTGTTTTTAAAAAATCTCTTCGATTAATAACGTTGAAGCTCATGTTTTCCTCTCGCTGTTAATTGTATATACATTAAAGTTGTTTCCCCTAAAAATCTTACTCAGGCAAACGGTACTTATGTGGATAGTTGATTAAGATTTTTTATGTATTCAGTCTTCAGAGAACAGCAATTACTTAGTTAACATCGCCTTTTCGGGCCCGGTCTTCGTAAAGCCCGGCAATACTCGCCGCAATATACGCCTGACCAAGTGATATTCCACCGTCATTCGGCGGCACGAGACAGTTTGTCAACACTTCGAATCCTTTTTCCCGTAACCGTGCAGGCAGCAGTTCGCTTAAAATCCTGTTCTGCATACATCCCCCTGAAAGGGCAATGGTGTTCACTCCTGTCGCATTCCGAACAATGCCGGCGGCTTTCACCAGAGATGCGATCAGCGTTACGTGAAAATCCATGGCAAGTTCGGATCGTGCACGGCCCCGCAGCATACCTTCTGCAATCGATCGCACGAGCGGTTTATAATCGAGTACAAATCCTTCCGCAACCGACGGTGCATGGGGCAGGTCTACATCTTTTAGATTGCCCCTGAGTTCCGGGTAATCCCCGAATTTTTCAGGCCCGTTCTGCCGAATACGAAAGGGAAGTTCACGTCCTTCGTGTTCACTGGCAGCAAGCATTTCGAGCATAATCGCCGCCTGTCCCTCATACGATGACACATGGCAGATATCGAGGATACTGGCAGCCGCATCAAAAAGCCGTCCCAGCGAACTCGTCCGGGGACAGTTCAAGCCGGAGGCGCAAGCATTATCCAGAACCTCGAGATCATGAGATGAAACCTGGTTTATGCACCTCAGGTTCAGGTTTTTCCAGTCACCCTCCCATGCTTCACGCAGATAAGCGAAGGCCATTCTCCAGGGCTGGCGTATTGCAGATTCTCCACCGGGCAGGGGAACATAATCGAGGTGGGCAACCCGTGAGAAGGTATACGGGGTACAGAGCAAAATCTCTCCACCCCATACCGTTCCGTCAAGGCCGTAACCCGTTCCGTCCAATGAAAACCCGATTACCTGTTCGGTACAGCCGTGCTCGGCAATAACGCTCGCAATATGTGCATGGTGATGCTGCACCCCGACAGCGCCGTACTGCTCGCCCCGTAATGCACTTTCCATCTCCATAAAATACTTCGTCGACAGGTATCCGGGATGCAGATCATAGGCAAATATATGCGGCTCAAGTTCGAGTATCTTCCTGAAATGCTCAACCGCCTCATGGAAAAAATCGAGTGTCGTGATATTCTCCATATCCCCGATATGCTGGCTTGAAAAAGCCCGTCTTCCCTCCGTAATACAGATGGTATTTTTCAACTCGG
>AQSL01000058.1 GCA_000403035.1 Candidatus Latescibacter anaerobius SCGC AAA252-E07
TTCTTGTACAACTCGACAAACACCTCAACTTTAGCTTTTATTATGTCCGGATTGAAAGGTTTAACGATGTAATCCACCGCATTAAGGGTATATCCCTGAGTAACATATTCTATACTCCCGTATTCTGCCGTGAGAAAGATTATGGGAATGTTGCGTGTTTTCTTGCGTTCTCTAATTGTCTTGGCTGTCTGGAATCCATCCATCTCAGGCATTTGGACGTCAAGCAGTATTACGGCAAAATCCATATTAAGTAGATATTTCAAGGCTTCCATACCAGAACTGGCTTTCACCAGGTTATAACCAGTATTATCCAGCACCGCTTCCATGGCTATGAGATTTTCCCGCCTGTCATCTACTAACAAAATGTTGGTTTTTTGTAGGGTTTCCACTACTAATACCTCAATAGGAGTTTTTTTCTCTATTTTACCTTTTTATAAATCATTTCGTGCTGCTTCAATACTTTATAACAGGATTCATGTGGGGTAAACCTGATCGACTCTTTTCGCCCCAGTCCAAGAAATCCAAACATGGTTAAACAGTTATAAAACAGATCGTGGACCCGCGCCTGGAGTGAGCTATTGAAATAGATAATGACATTTCGGCACAGAATGGCGTTAAACTCGTTGAAGGGCCCATCGGTTGTAAGGCAATGCTTGGAAAAGACGATATTTTTTTTAAGCCACGGGCGAATGATAGCGTTACCGTACCTGGCGGTATAGTATTCAGAAAATGTCCTCTTACCGCCAGAAGCAATATAGTTGCGAGTATAATCCTGCATCTGTTTGAGGGGGAATATCCCATTTTGCGCCTGTTGTATCACATCCGCGTTCATGTCGGTTGCATAGATTCGGCATCTATCGTACAGTCCCTCTTCATGAAGGAGGATAGCCATGGAGTAGACCTCTTCACCCTTGGCGCACCCTGTATGCCAGATGCGAATAAAGGGATATGTTTTCAGCATTGGCACAACCTCATTTCTGAATACCACAAAAAAGCCGGGATCACGGAACATCGTGGATACGGAAATGGATATATCACGCACGAAACGGATCATACAGGCAGGGTCATGAAGTATCTTCTCCAAAAGACCGGTCACGCTTGAAAGCCGCTCTCGCCGTATCCTTTCCCATATCCTCCGTTTGAGAGTGCCCGGAGCGTAATCCCTGAAATCGTACCCATAGTTTTCGTAAAGCCCATCCAGCAACAGTTGAATTTCCAACTCCTCCAGACCATCTTTTTTAACAGCATACAGAATTTCATTCATCCAGAACTCCTAACATGTCATGATTGATACATCCATACCCTCAGCAGAGAAAGCAATTGTTCATTTTCTACCGGCTTGCTGATATAATCCGATGCACCAGCCTGGATACACTTTTCGCGATCCCCTTTCATTGCTTTGGCCGTGAGAGCTATAATGGGCAAAGATTCAAATTTTGGATCATTGCGGATTATTCGTGTTGCTTCGTAACCGTCCATTTCAGGCATCATTATATCCATTAAAACAATATCCACATCCGGTGTTTTTTTCAGCAGTTCAATGCCCTCCTTACCGCTTTCGGCATTATGGATTTCCATCCTTTGCTGTTCTAAAAGACTGGTTACGGCAAAAAGGTTTCGCACATCGTCATCTATATGCAGTACCTTTTTACCAGCGAGATCTGGATCGGCCTGTTGTGCCTTTTGCAGCATCTCGCGCTTGGGTTCAGGAAGTTCTGATTGAATCCGGTGCAGGAAAAGGGCTGTTTCGTCCAGTAGGCGTTCCGGTGACCGGGCACTCTTGATGATAATGGTCTGAGCCATTTTTATGAGCCGTGATTCATCTTTCTTGCTGAGTTCTTTGCCCGTATAGACAATGACCGGGATTTCACTCAAGACTGTCTTCTTCACTTTATTGAGCAGAGTTAAACCGTCCATGTCTGGCAAGCGGAGGTCTAGCACAACGCAGTCAAACGACTGACCTTCAATTGCTTCCATCGCTTCTTTGGCAGTGCCTACAGCCGTAATTCCTATGTCATCACCCCCGAGTAACTCCACAATACTGTTACGTTGAACCTCATCATCTTCTATCACTAACAGGGATTTTGAGCGACGCTTGAAATTCATCAAATCGTCAAAAGTCTGCTTCAAATCCTTAGAGTTAACAGGTTTATCCAGAACACCAATGGCACCTTGTTTCAAGGCACGCAGTTTCTGTCCTTCAACCGAGATGACATGGACGGGAATATGCCGTGTTTTTGGGTCATGTTTGAGGTGATCTAATACTGCCCAGCCATTCATCATTGGAAGTCGAATATCTAACGTGATAGCGTCCGGCAGGAATTTCCGGGCCATATCCAGGCCTGTTTCACCAAGTCCTGCAACCAATCCCTTGAAACCTCTTTCATGAGCCATATCAATAAGAACACGGGAAAAATCCGTATCATCCTCAATGATCAACAAAACCGGTTCGCCGGACTGAACGTTGTTCCGGTCATCAGTAACCTTGTCGGGTATCTGTACCGAAACTTCTGTATTATCTTTGACTAATTCCGGAGCGACATCGAGTAGTTCATCCTCAATGCTGTTAGAGTCCTTATCCGGTGGAGTATTTGGAACATTTCCATAACTCTGGGGCAGGTAAAATGTAAATGTGCTTCCCTGTCCCGGGGTGCTGGTGGTGAGGTGAAGCTCTCCATGGAACAGCCGCGCGATTTCTCGACTGATTGCAAGTCCCAAACCCGTTCCAGCGTGTTTACGGCTGATGCTCCCATCCGCCTGCTGGAATGCTTCAAAGATGATTTTCTGTTTGCCTTCGGGAATACCGGTACCCGTGTCGCTCACAGAAAAGGCAACCACAAAATCGGCTTCATTCAACGCCTGGTTATCCGGACTCCAACCTTCCTGCGCCTTCTGTATCCTGACATTCACCGAACCCTTATCAGTAAACTTAAAAGCGTTGGAAGTCAGATTCTTAAGTATCTGTTGTACACGTTTTTCATCCGTATGGAGTTCTTTTGGTAAGTTTTTGTCTGCGTTAATAGTGAACTTTAGCCCTTTCTTCTGTGCAATCTGGCGGAAACTCCTTTCCAGATTATCACTCACACTAGAGAAAGGCATTTTGCTGATTTCTAACGTCGTAGCACCGGCTTCGATCTTGGAAAGGTCAAGAATATCATTAATGAGGTTGAGGAGTTCATTACCAGAGGCGTAAATGGTCTCAGCATATTCAACCTCTTTCTCCGAAAGATTGCTTTCCTTGTTCTGTGAAAGAAGTTGCGACAGTATCAACTGGCTGTTAAGAGGCGTCCTGAGTTCGTGAGACATATTGGTTAGAAATTCAGACTTGTATTTGGATGTCAGGGCCAGTTGATCTGCCTGTTCCTTCAGAGAGTGGCGGGACTTTTCTACCTCTGCATTTTTAAGCTCTACTTCATTCTTTTGCTCCTCAAGCTGCTGCGCTTTTTCTTCAAGCTCCGTATTGGTCTTCTGCAGTTCATTCTGCTGGCTTTCCAACTCTTCGGACATGGCCTGAGACTCTTTGAGTAAGTCTTCGGTCCTCGTGGTAACTTTGATGGTGTTAAGCACGATACCCATACTTTCAACGAGCTGTTCCAGGAAAGATAATTGAATCTCGGTGAAGCGATTGAAGGAAGCTAACTCAATAATTGCAAGGATGTCGTTCTCAAAAAATACAGGCTGCTCTACAATATTGAGCGGCGCGGCTTCTCCCAGACCGGAATTGATTTGTACGTAGTCTCCCGGCACCTGTGTCAAAAGGATTCTTTTCTTTTCCAGCGCACATTGTCCCAACAAACCCTCTCCCATACGGAATGTATTTGAAAGATGCTTACGTTCCTTAAAGGCGTAGCTTGCAGCAAGTTTGAGACTTCGCTGTCCATTCTCTTTATCCATAAGGTAAAAGACACTATGCTGGATAGGCATTATCTCTGCGAGTTCAGAAAGGATCATATTTGTAACGTTTTCCAAATCTCTTTGCCCCTGCATCACTCGGGTGAAACGGGCCAGGTTTGTTTTTAGCCAGTCCTGATCTTTGTTTGTTCGAGTAGTATCTTCGAGATTATTGATCATTTTGTTTATGTTGCCTTTAAGTATCTCCATTTCACCCTTGGTTTCCACGGTAATGGTGCGGGTAAGATCACCCTCGATAACTGCAGTGGCAACATCTCCTATGGCGCGAACCTGGGTAGTGAGATTACCAGCTAACTGATTAACGTTGTCGGTTAAGTCACGCCATATACCCTGCGCTCCAGGTACATCGGCCTGTCCGCCAAGTTTTCCTTCAGTGCCTACTTCACGAGCAACAATAGTAACCTGATTGGCAAAGAGATCCAGGGTTTCAATCATCTCATTAATGGTATTAGCTAAAGCAGAGATTTCTCCCTTGGCCGCAAGCGATAGTTTCCTCCTGAGGTTTCCGTTGGCCACTGCTGTAACCACCTCGGCGATTCCGCGCACCTGGTCAGTTAGATTACTCGCCATTAAATTTACATTATCGGTCAGGTCACGCCAGGTACCGGAAACGTTTTTCACAGCAGCCTGCCCTCCCAGTTTTCCTTCGGTGCCAACTTCACGGGCTACACGTGTCACTTCATCAGCAAAGCTCCCGAGCTGATCGACCATCGTGTTGATAGTGTTTTTCAGCTTTTGAATCTCGCCTTTCGCTTCAATGGTGATCTTTTTGTTGAGATCGCCCTCTGCTACCGCTGTGGTTACCTCGGCGATTCCGCGCACCTGGTCAGTTAGATTACTCGCCATTAAATTTACATTATCGGTCAGGTCACTCCAGGTTCCGGAAACACCTTTCACCGCAGCTTGTCCCCCCAGTTTTCCTTCGGTGCCAACTTCACGGGCTACACGTGTCACTTCAGCAGCAAAGTTGCTGAGTTGGTCTACCATCGTGTTAATGGTGTCTTTCAATTCAAGTATCTCGCCCTGTGCATCTACGGTGATCTT
>AQSL01000059.1 GCA_000403035.1 Candidatus Latescibacter anaerobius SCGC AAA252-E07
CTCTATCTGATGATGAGAGAAAAACTGAGATTTCCTCATCGTCTCATCGGGTTTGTCTCGGGTTTTTTAATCCTAACCGATGTATACCTGGGACACTCCGAACGGCTGTTTCAATAAGCAGTATAAATATATGTCCACCATCGAGAACCGGGAACGGCATCAGATTCAAAACTCCCAGATTAATACTGATAAACGCAGTGAATGCCATGAGATTGGAAAAACCGCTTTTCGCGCTTTCGCCTGCCATCTGGGCAATCATGACCGGTCCGCCGAGAAGTTTAGTTGACATCCGGCCGGTAAAAAGTTTACCGAAGAAATCAAGCATATGAGTGATAAGAAATGCTGTATTCTTGACAGCAAGGTGCGAAGATTCTATTATTCCGACTTTACGTGTGGAAACTTGAAGTGTAACACCGATCCTCCCTACAGTCTCACTTGTGCCATCAGGCTTATCCTCGGTGAAGTGAGTGATTGCGACTGGTACGGTGATCTCGGAATCATCCCTCAGCAGAGAAAATGTCATTTCTGTGTCCGGATTGGTTCGAATTATCCTGCTCATGTGATACCAGCCGTTGACATGTTCCTCATTAATTGCATCGATGATATCGCCTGGCTGGAATCCGGCCTTTTCAGCCGGGCTTCCGGATAAAATAGTACCTATCCTGGCATCAAAATAGGGAAGACCCCCGAAATCCTCATTCTGTTCAAGTTTGCGGGAAGCGGTCAGGGTCCGGGTTTGTTCATTCTTCGAAACGGTAATCGTTACATTGTCTTCGGTATAAAGAGGGAGAAGCATTTCTTCCATTCGCTCGACTTCTTTTCCCTGAACGCTTACAATCTCATCACCAACCATTAATCCCATCTCTTCGGCAAGCGTTCCCGGTTCAACAAATCCGATAATTTTTGAACTCTCCGGAATGCCGTTGATAACGAAAAGAACTATGAAAATAACGACCGCTGTTACGATATTCATCAGGCTACCGGCCATAAGTACCGCAATCTTTACCGGCGCAGGTTTCCCGCGATAATCCTTCTGCCCGAGATCATATTCTTCTTCTTTACCGAAATCGTCCTGGCCGGTCAGTTTTACATATCCTCCGAAGGGAATAGCCGAGACACAGTAATCTGTTTCACCGATCTGTCTCCCGAATAACCGTGGAGGATAACCGATGCTGAAACGTTCGACTCCAATACCGCTGAACTTTGCGACTACATAATGCCCAAACTCATGGACGAAGACTAAAAGACTTAATACAAAAAAGAATGCAATTATTGTTATCATACATAGTATCCTGTCATTACATTACACATTAGGAAAAAATTGGTTTAAAATCTAAAAATATTCCATTCTACCGGCACAAGGACACGAAGATGAACAATGAATCAATTTCATATCATCCTTTTTGTCTTTGTGCCTCTGTCACTATTGATAAATAAATATCATCCTTATTCCTGTCCGAATGAGCCCAGGACTTATAAGCTTGGTGAAAAACTATAAGGCTCAGGATTTAAGCTGTCAAGGGTCAACGCGAAGCATTGATTTACAAGCCCTTGACAGCAACCCAGTCATATATTTCATACAGGATCGCGTGAAAAAATGACTTTTTCACCGCCCTCTTATTTTGTCTTCATAAAAACTATTTCATGTATTTCACGCTTGGCTTTACTATCGGTTTCTAAAAGTTTTTCAATTGTCGGTTCGGGTATAAAATCGTGCTCATCAACGACTCTTCTGATTACATCCGGGATATCCATAAATGAAATTTTTCCGGCCTCGAAAGCTTTGACTGCCGCTTCGTTTGCTCCGTTCATAGCTGCAGGAGCGGTACCACCCTTCTCGAGCGCTTCGTACGCAATAAGAAGACATTGAAAACGTTTTGTATCAGGAGGTTCAAAGGTCAGTGAAAAAGGGTGTGAAAAATTGAGCCCGCCATAGGGTGATGGCAATCTTTCCGGGTCGGTTATGGCATACTGTATCGCAAGACGCATATCCGGTTTCGAAACCTGGCATAAAAGTGAACCATCCACATATTCGACAAATGAATGAGCGATTGAAGCCCGGTGTATGGTTACATCAATTTTTTCTCCCGGAATACCGAACAGGTAACTGGCCTCGATAACTTCCAGACCTTTATTCATCATTGTGGCCGAATCAATGGTATTTTTCGTTCCCATATCCCATGTCGGGTGGTTAAGCGCCTGTTCAACCGTTACCTTATAAAGATCATCACACGGAAGATCAATAAAAGGCCCGCCGGAAGCAGTAAGAACAAGCCGTTTTACCCTTTTCCGATTCTCTTCTTTCAAACACTGGTAAATTGCGCTCATCTCGCTGTCAATGGGTACTATCCTGCAGCCGCAGCGTTTCGCGGTCTCCATGACTATCCAGCCGCCCATAACCATTGTTTCCTTGTTCGCCAGAAATACATCTTTACCGTTTTCAAGGGCTGTTATCGTGGGCAGCATTCCAATTGAACCGACAAGTCCGTTTATGACCCCATCGACATCGAGGTCACAAATCATTTCGTTCATACCGTCGATTCCCTCATACACTTTCGTCTGCGCACCAACACGTGACCGTACTTCAGCGGCTGCTTCAGGCCTGTCCATCGACACTGCGGACGGCTTAAAGCGAAGAATCTGTTCACATATTTTTTCAACAGATCTTCCGGCAGCAAGTCCGACAACCGTAAAATGATCGGGATTGGAACCGATAACATCAAGACTTGATTGCCCAATTGAACCGGTTGATCCAAGAATGATTAAACGTTTCAAAAACGACCTCCATAGAAAAGCGAACATACCGCCAGGTAAAAATACACAACCGGACCGGCAAAAATCAGGCTGTCAAAACGATCAAGAATTCCCCCATGCCCGGGAATGATATGAGAAGAATCCTTTATTCCCATTCCCCTTTTTATGATTGATTCGGAAAGGTCTCCAATCTGGCCTGCAAGGGCTGTAAGAACGGCAATTACAAGGAAATGAAACTTTAAAGAATTACTATTCAGAATACTGACTATACATCCTACAAGCACTATACTGATAAAACCTCCCCAGAAACCTTCCACCGTTTTACGGGGTGAAATATGCGGGAAGAACCGATGCTTTCCAAAAAATCTGCCGCTGAAATAGGATGCTGTATCGAATACCCAGACAGTAATTAAAATGAAAAGGAGAATAAAACGCTTCTGCGGTTCCCAGAATACACCGTGTACCAGGTCAATTTTTATAAGAAATGCTACAAACAGAGCAGGATAAACGATAACAAAAAGCGCAAGAGACACCTTTTGTAAAATGTCTTCTTTCCCGAAAAAAATTTCATGCAAAAAATAGAGTATTAACGATACAACAATAATTCCGATAAGATGTTCGGAATGTCCCAGGTATACATCGGTTAGGATTAAAAAACCCGAGACAAACCCGATGAGACGATGAGGAAATCTCAGTTTTTCTCTCATCATCAGATAGAG
>AQSL01000060.1 GCA_000403035.1 Candidatus Latescibacter anaerobius SCGC AAA252-E07
CAGGGGTGTGTGTGAAAAGACTTTTTCACCGCCCTCTTAAAACGTATTAAAATGGAGTAAGTTAGCTATGAAACAGAAGGGCAAATATTCACGACGAAAAGCAATCATAAGTATGACAACTGCCGGAGCAGCGACTGCTTTGGGTACTGCCGGTTCACCAGGGAACGTTCAGGCCTCAGCTCCCAAATCTATTGGGTTTGCGTTTGTAGGTGACCGCTGGCACAATTTTGACTATATTCGGACTGCACTGACAAAAACGCTGGTCGAGGGTATTGGAGTGTCCGTTGATTTTACCGCTGAGCGGACACATCTTTCCGCTGATACGTTGAACGGGTACAGGTTGCTCATTCTGCTCTGTGACGGCATGAGTTTTCCGGATGGGTACACGACTCCGTATGTTATGTATGATCCGAGAAATGACAAGCTGGTCAGTGATCCGCAGTACCGGAAGATTGACGAGACTCATGAAATGTGGATGACTCCCGGGCAGGGAAGGGCAATTAAAGAGTTCGTCTTGAACGGTGGCGGGGCGCTCTTTTTCCATAACGCAAGTTATATTTCCATAGACAACCAGGACTTCCGGGATGTGGAAGGTGCGTGTTTCACAGGACATACGTCGTTTCGTCCTTTTAAACTTAAAATTACGAACACCGATCATCCCATAACTCGGGGGGTGCATGATTTTGTCATTACCGAGGAACAGCATTTTCTTGTGTATGACAAGGATCCGAACGATGTATTCATGATCAGCGTAAACGAGGATGGTTTAACATTCAAAGATCAGGGAAATACATGTGAAGCGGGATGGGCCTATGATTATGGCAAGGGCAGGGTATGTTTTATGACACCGGGACATATGATTCCCAGTTTCTGGAACCCGGAGTATGAAAAACTCCAGCAGAACGCCGTGAAGTGGCTTCTTAAAGAAATATAAGATGAGCCGGATTCATACGTAATTATTTTCATCATAGTAGACACATGATATGCTTTGCCAAATCTGTTTCTGTTTACCAAATTTTCTTTTAAGATCGTGGTGAAAAGGGTATTTTTTACGCACCCTGAGTTTATGAATAATTCGGATCAAACGACATTCACTTGTTAGTAAAATTTTATGGAGAAAAAAATAGAGGAATTGTCCCGGTTGACTAATTGTTAATTAATTTTTATATTGTATAATTATTTAAAATAATAATTCAATCATAACAGAACGGGAGAAAAATGCTCAATGGTTACATAGACCTTCACCTGCATACGACATGTTCGGATGGACAGGACACTCCGGAGGAACTGATTGAGGCGGCGGTTTCTGCGGGGTATAAAACGATTTCAATTACGGATCATGATTCGGTTGATGGTGTTATCAGAGGGCTTGAAGCTGCAAAAGGGAAAGCTATAGAGGTTATTCCCGGTATAGAGTTGTCAGCTATTGATGGGTTGGATGATGTTCATATTCTTGGATATTATATTGATTACAAAGACCCTGATTTTCTTGAGCAAATAGCATTTTTCAAGGAAAAGAGACAGGAAAGAGCCGAAGAAATTGTTAGAAATCTCAACCTTCTTGGACTCGATATACAAATTGATACAGTATTCAGAATTGCCCATGGAGCTCCGATAGGCCGTCCACATATTGCCGAAGCCCTTCTGTCAGAAGAACTCATCGACACATATGGCGAGGCTTTCAGGTATATTGGTTCTAATGGCCCTGCGTATATCCCGAAATACAAGGTAAAACCCGCAGAAGCTATTAAACTTATACTTAAATATGGCGGTATACCCGTATTGGCTCATCCGGGGATATTAGATAAGGATGAGCAGATAATTGAATTGAAAGAATACGGTCTTATGGGCATAGAAGCTATTCATCCTATCCATCCTCCGGAAAAGCAGTTTTACTATGAGAAACTTGCTGAGAAATATGGCCTTTTAGTTACCGGTGGTTCCGATTGGCATGGAAAAGGCAGAAGCAGCAGCTTTAGAAAGCTTATTAATTCCCATAAAGTACCCCAAAAAACTATACGAGATATGAAAGCGATTATTAAAAGACGGGAACAGAAGTGGAAAAATCTATAGAAGATCGTAAAGCGGAATTATTGAAAGGCAACCTTCCGGAACATGTTGCTATAATAATGGACGGGAACGGTCGGTGGGCAAAAAAGCGCAAGCTGTCCCGCATACACGGTCACCGTACGGGCATCGAAACAGTGAAAAGAGTGGTAAGGCTTTCCGGTGAACTCGGCATAAGCTACATTACTCTTTACACGTTTTCATCCGAAAACTGGAATAGGCCGTCCGGCGAGGTTATGGGTATAATGAAGCTTCTTGCGGAAACGCTGAAAAATGAGATAGATGATCTGAATCAAAATCATGTAAGAATCAAGACCATCGGTGATATTTCTGCCCTTCCCGGAAAGAACAGAGCAGCTCTTGCCGAAGCTGTTGAAATAACCTCCTTGAACGATGGTTTGACGCTTGTTCTCGCTTTGAATTACAGTGGCCGGGATGAAATCGTTCGTGCAGTCGGTAAGATTGCCAGTATGATACATGATGGTACGTTGAAACATGAAAATATCACACACTCTGTTATAGAATCCAGCCTTGATACTGCCGGAATACCTGATCCCGACCTGCTCATACGGACTTCGGGTGAACACAGACTCTCAAATTTTCTCCTCTGGCAGCTTGCCTATACAGAATTATGGATTACCGATGTTATGTGGCCTGATTTTTCCGAGTCGGATTTTTATGATGCCATCGAGTCTTTTTCCTCTCGTGAACGAAGATTCGGAAAAACAAGCCAGCAAATAAAAGGAAGTTTTCTCAGAAAGATTGCCGGAATAATTTCCAAAAAGAGAATATATGGCTGAGAGCGTTACATCACATGATCATTCTCTTTTCAAGAGGGTCGTTTCTGCGCTTGTTTTCGGGCCTGTTATACTTTGGGTTTTCTGGACAAAAGGTTTTGTTTTATATGTTTTTATAGTAGGTATTACTGCATTCGGGCAATGGGAACTCTATCTGATGATGAGAGAAAAACTGAGATTTCCTCATCGTCTCATCGGGTTTGTCTCGGGTTTTTTAATCCTAACCGATGTATACCTGGGACATTCCGAACATCTTATCGGAATTATTGTTGTATCGTTAATACTCTATTTTTTGCATGAAATTTTTTTCGGGATAGGATGAAAGGTTTACAGAAAAAGATAAACTTTTAGTGCCGCGCCTGATCATGATAGGGACCGTATCA
>AQSL01000061.1 GCA_000403035.1 Candidatus Latescibacter anaerobius SCGC AAA252-E07
ACCTTCAAGGTAATGAGTTGTCAAGGGCCGGTCTGTGAAAAAGAATAAATATGAAAAATATGTTCGTAATACGTGCGATAAAACAATGATAAACAATACGTTTTGTGAATGACCGGCTTGTCTTGCCCTTGACAGCAATATAGTCATATATTACAAGCCGGGGCGCGTGAAAAGACTTTTTCACCGCCCTCTCAGGGGAGTAAAGCGGTCCACATTGTTCTGACGGGGTACAACAATGCACATCAGCTCTCAGCGGCATTCTCTCCCGCAAGATAGCCGGTACTCCAGCATACCTGCAGGTTATATCCTCCGGTCGGCCCGTCCAGGTCCAGGATTTCTCCGGCGAAGAATAAGTTTTGTATTATTTTCGACCGCATTGTTTTCGGGTCGATATCTTTTAAGGATATACCGCCGGATGTGATAATCGCTTTGTTGAAACCTGACAAACATTTCACTGTTAACGGGAGTTCTTTAAGGAGCATCCGCAGTTTTTTGCGTTCTTCTTTCGTTATTTCCCTGCCTTTTTTCAGCGGATCAATCTTTGAAAGCTTCAGGAATACGGGAATGAGTTTTTGTGGAAGCAATTCGGAAAGTATATATTTTGCCCCTTTGTTATTATGCTTTTCGAAGTCCCGCAGGAGTCTTTTGTCCAGTTTTTCGAAGGTCAAAGCCGGTTTGAAATCGATGAATAATTGTGTATGTCCGTTTTTCAGCAACTTCCCTATTTTTTTGCTCATGTCCAGAATTATCGGCCCGCTCAGGAAAGAACCGGCTATTAAGGCTTCACCGAATCGGCTATCCTGTTTTTTGTTATCCTGATAAACAGAAATCATAACGTTTTTAAGATGTAATCTGCCTATCTCATCCATCCATTTTTCCTTAACGAATAACGGTGTAAGCGCTGGTTCCGGTTGAATTATCGTATGTCCCATCTGTTTCGCCCACATATAACCGTCGCCGGTTGATCCAGTCTGGGGATATGAGAGTCCACCTGTACTGAGGAGATAATTTTTTGCATTAATTTCGTCTCTATTATCAAGAATAATTTTTTCTACCATATTTTCCTTTTGAGATATACTATTTATTGTGCAATCGGTAAGCAGAGCGATGTTATTTTTTTTAATGAGCCTGTAAAAAAGTTCCTGAACATCTTTTGCCGTTCCTCCTTCAGGAAATATCCGGCCTCCTCTTTCTGTTATTGTTTCCATTTCGTTTTTATGAAAAAAATCAATAGTTTCTTTTATTCCAAAACGATAGAGCGTGCTTATGAGAAATTTGCCGTTTTTTCCGAAATTGGCGGAAAATTCCATAACATCGGTTTCGGCATTGGTTATGTTGCACCTTTCCTTGCCCGTTAATAATAATTTTGCACCCGGAGTATGATTTTTTTCTAAAAGAACCACATTGGCACCGCATTCCGAGGCACGAATTGCGGCCATCATACCAGCGGGCCCCGCACCGATAATTGCAAGATCGTATTGTTTTGCTAGTATGACAGTTTCTTTTGTTTTCCTTTTTGGCTTTTTCATGTGCATTATTTTTACCTCGTGCAGAGACGCAAAAGTGCATAGAAAAAATTAATGTATTCGTTCATTGATCTCGTTTCTCAGATCGAAAAAAGTTTTATTGAATATGAAACTTATTTCAAAACCATACAAATCATTTCTTTCTTTGCAGCCTTAGCGAACTTTGCGAGAAACAATAATTCAAGAGTGTTTGCGGGCAAATATTGTTAATGACAACCTATCGTTCCGAAATAATCAATGAAGATTGAAAAGAAAGGGCGGAACAGCAGGTATATTAATTCTGCCAGAAAAAAAACTTGATGACAGTGCAGCATGTATATACCTTGTCTATACATCTATCAACGAAGAGGTTAAACATGAACAGTCACAGCAAGGTACAGAAATGGGGCAACAGTCTTGCGATACGTATTCGGAGGTCTATCGCTGACCAGTTGGACCTGAAAGAGAACTCCGAGGTTGATATTACGATCCAGGACAAAACGCTCGTTATCGCCCCATGCAGGAAGCAGTATACGCTTTCTTCGCTACTTGAAGGTGTCAAACCGGAAGACCTTCACGGTGAAATGGATTTCCATTTTAGTACATCTCAAATTTAACAAGAATACCTTCGAGTCCCCCGTTCTTCAGCTCCTTTTTCCATGACTTTCTGAGCGCCATGTGTTTCAGCATGCTTCGATCGCCAAAATAAATAAAGGCTTCGGCGCCAGTGCATCTGTGTTTCAGGAATTCTCCGAGGGAGTGATAGAATTCTACCAGATTCTCGTTTTTTCCGCTGCGGATGCCGTAAGGAGGATTACAGACAATGAGAGTATTTTTCAGACCGGAAATCGAGTTAAAATCTTTTTTGGTCAGACTGATATTACTGCCGCCCGGCAGCTTCCTCATATTTTTTCGTGCGATACTCACAGCTTTGGACGAGATGTCGCTTCCTGATATAAGGCCGTCGGGCAATTCACGCTTACGGTTGTCTGCTTCTCGTTTGACTTCTGCCCAGAGCGCCTTGTCGTAATCAGGCATATTCTCAAATCCGAACCTGGTCCTGAAAATCCCCGGCGGGACCCGGCAGTACTTTATAAGGGCTTCGCTGAGCAACGTTCCGGAGCCGCACATGAGATCGTAAAGAGGCCGTGCACCATCCCACCCTGAAAGCCCGATTATAGTCGCCGCAAGCGTTTCCTGCATGGGAGCTTCGACCGATTCGGTACGGTAGCCGCGGCGGTGAAGCGACCCTCCTGATGTATCGAGGCTGACAGTTGCGCGGTCATTCTGGATATGCAGGTTGAACCAGATATCAGGGGCCTTCGTATCGACATCGGGCCTTTTTCCGAAACGATTGCGAAAGTAATCGACTATCGAATCCTTGAGACAGAGCGCCGCATACTGGGAATGTTTGATTTTGCTGTGCGACACCGTTGCAGACACGGCGAATGTGGTATTCACCGTCATGAAATCGCTCCAGTCGATTTTACTCGCCGTTTTGTAAAGGTATTTGGTGCTGTGACAGTCGAATGTCAACAATGGAGCCAGAATCCTCGATAATATCTGAGACATGTAATTGACACGGTATAGTCCGGCAATGTCGGTTTCAAAGAAAATACCACGAAAGAAGGGCTTGATATTCTTTACATTCAGCTCGCGGAGTTCTTTGACAGCAACCTCCTCCATTCCATCGGCATGCTGGGCAAAGAACCTGCCTGATTTCTGATAAGTATACATGGTCTTTCTTTCTCCGAAAATGGTGACTTCAACCTGTCGTTTACAATATACATGGTTTAAACCGTAATGATAAGGTATTTCAAGTGTATTCTTTTCTGTTTGAGTTCCGTCAACAGGGATAGAACGGCACAAAATATACTTGCCGGAATCGAAGAAAGAAGATATAATTCAGACATTAATCTCTATAAGTACAAACATAACCCTAAATAATTTTGATAAGGGAACTATTGATTATATATTATAAGCATTATAAATGCTGTAAAGCGGCGAGTGGAGCTAAGCTCAAGTGGAATATTTTATTGTGCAGTTAAAATAAGAGGAGAAAAAAGATGAGAAAAATCATGTTGCTTTCCATACTTTTATTACTATTGATGTCACCTGCTGTCTATTCAAATGACATGGATTACTTCCCAATGGACATAGGACGCATCTGGGGCTTCGATGATGGTGCTGTGGAAACAATTATCAGATTTATAACGATAGAGCTTCCCACCGATGCTCGTCAGGAAAACATAAAAAATGACATATACAAACTCAATGTTTTTGTGTTTGATCCCTTTAATCATGAAAAACGGATGTTTTTTCGAAGAGGTCAGAAAATTTTCGAGTGGACTGAGAATTACCAACGGCTTTTCTATGATTTTAATGCGAATGAAGGCGATACCTGGAAGGTAACATGGACACCTATTATTCAACAGGTCAGTATGGAACGAAATCGCAGACTTTCAGATATTAACGAGGGCGCGAATATGACACTTGTTGAAAAAAATGGTACGGTGAAAACTCCCTTCGGACAATTCTCAAACTGCTATCACTTCAAACTTTTTCGTCCAGGTGTTTCCGATGCCGGTTATGTCGAGGAGTGGTTTGCACCCGGAGTCGGAGTTGTCAAACGTGTCTGGGATACAATCGCGGGACCTCATGTCCAGAAACTTGCCAAATTGGATCGACCTGAACCGAATGTCAGGCCTTACCGTATTGATGTCAGGCTCGACAAGGAAGTCTACACAGCAGGTGAGAACATCGAAATAGAGGTTTCCGTGCTTAACTGGAGCGATGAAGATATCACTTTGAATTTTCCTACTTCGCTGCAGATTGACTATCTTATTGATGATGACTATAAATTCTCGGAGAATCATGGTTTCACCGAGGCAGAAACTGAAATCACCATACCAGCCCGTGATACCCACAAATGGATATTCACCCATACTCCCGAGGATTATGAAGTACAACCCGGTAAACATATTATTTTTGCATTGCTCATAGGTACCGAGCTTGCCTCACGGGAGGATTTCCTTGTTGAAATCGAGACGAAGACTCTTCCTTTAGGGCTCACTGCAACCGCCGCAACAGGTAGTGAACAGTACAGTGTCGGAGAATCTATCGATTTCACCCTTACTATAGCTAATGAAACGAATGCTGATATCCTCCTCTCAATCCCTGACGGCAATCCATTAATCTACTCAATTGACGATCTCATTCGTGAACCCGAATACCTGAGGATTAACCCTGAATTAATCGACATAACAATACCTGCCAACGATTCAGTTGTATTTGTAAAAACACATCCGACAACGAAATTAATGCTCAAACCAGGAGACTATACTCTAAATGTTGGTATACAGGGTTTCATGCTCGTCGATACGCAGTTTTCGGTCACGAGTGATTTAGCGATGGGTACCATCTCAGGTATCGTTGTCACCGCCGGTGAGGGTGATTCAACTGTTCCGGTAACAGAAGCAAGAGTCGTACTAACTCCGGTTATTCCGAAAAATTTCGATTGTGAGCTTTCAAACGTTCCACAGGTGAGTATAATCGATTGGTCGACTATCACGGGTAACGATGGGAAATACCAACTTTCAAACATACCTCTCGGAATGTTTTATGTCTTCGAGGTATGGAAGAGAGGATTCCAGACTTACCAGAAAACACTCCGCATACTTGAGCCAGATGTTGAACTGAACGTAAAACTCAGACCGATACAACCAATGCCACCAGACGCGATGAATTTCAAAAGTCGCTATGCTGAGGATATGGTAGTTGCTTTCGGAACCGGAAGAACTTCTTACAAAATCGATTCGCCATTTAAAGCATTTCTGAAGGTCCACAATACCTCTGACACGGTTCTTGGTTTCACGTTTGAAAATGAGAACTATCTTAGTGTAGCAATCAAAAGCATGGATGGTGTCGCTATCTGGGATTCGGCTGAAAAACCCTTAAAAACAGCCAAATTCATGGTTGATATCGCCCCCGGAGATACGTATGTTTTTGAGTACGAAGGTACATTTGCAGGCAAAATCACCGAAGGTGGAGGGAAGTTTGTTATTGAGGGTGCTCTTAATTATTCCTCCACAACATTAGAAAATCTTGAACGCGACACTGTGGGTGGTTATGTGAGGGTCATCATTGTACCACCTGAGTTACAACCCAATGAACCGAAGAAAATCGAGGCCACAGCTCACTTGAAAGAAATGGTTGTCGATTGTAAAGAGGATTTACATATGCAGATCGATGTGCGGATGAAAGATGACGATATTAGTGGCGAGATCAATGTTGCCGAAATTTTGCAGAACATGCACGATTCACGGTCTAACCATCGCTTTGTTAAGATGATTGAAATCGATGCCGATGAAACCATCCGCGAAGGCATGGAAAACGCTGTGATCAGAATCTATTATAATGATGAGGATTTCAGCGATGATTTTGATCCTTTAAGGCTTGTTATCGCTCATTGGCACGAGGGCTTATCACTCGACACCGATGAAGAACCAGACTGGAACGAACTGGAAACACGTGTTGATACCATCAATATGTTTGTCGAAGCAACGGTTCCAAATTTCAGTTCGTTTGGCTTGTTTGAGGCTCATGAATCACCGGTAGTTGTCGGAAAAGAACAACCGTTCGAATTTACGCTCAGCCAAAATATACCAAATCCGTTTAACCCGACAACGCTCATACAATTCAACATTCCCGATGCGGGAATAGTGCGACTAACAGTCTTCAATATTATGGGTCAGGTTGTGGAACGTGTGGTTGATGAGTATATGACTGCCGGTTTACACAATATACAATTCAACGGCAGTTTCCTTTCTTCAGGCATTTATTTCTATCGCCTCGAAACACAGGGATATTCCGCTACACGCAAAATGCTTTTAATTAAGTAGGTTTTAAAAGATGAAGCCCGTACGCATTAACGGATGTACGGGCTTCTTTCATGCATGTTAAAATCAAATTTTCATTCAGTAGTGTCCGGTAAAATTATACTTTAAAACATATAAACCTATTTAAAGACAAGTAATTACAAATTATAAGATACTTAATGGATACATAATTTGCTTCATGAGCATGTTTGTTTTTTTCGCCCCCTTTCCGG
>AQSL01000062.1 GCA_000403035.1 Candidatus Latescibacter anaerobius SCGC AAA252-E07
TTTTCGGCGAAATATTGTTTCAGAAATGAGAGTGCCTACTCAGGTTATAAAAATGTTGGAAATCTTACCTCCGTCCACTCACCCAATGGCTGTGCTGCGAACTGCGGTATCCGCTCTGGCGAGTTTTGACCCTGATGCAGAGGATAACTCAATTGAAGCAAACGAGCTAAAGGGTATCAGACTTATTGCTCAGATTCCAACGCTCGTGTCAAGTCTTTTCAGAATCCGTAACAACAAGAATATAATATCTCCGGATCCTTCTATTACAACAACATCGAATATACTCTATATGTTGCATGGAAAGCTTCCGGATGAGAAATATATAAATGCAATGGATCTTTTACTGCTTTTACATGCAGATCATGGATTAAACGCTTCAACCTTTGCCGCAAGAGTTACCGCTTCCACCCGTTCAGATATACATTCAGCGGTAACATCGGCTATCGGGACATTAAAAGGTCCTTTACATGGCGGCGCAAATGAACGTGTCATGAAAATGATTAGAGATATAATTGATATCGATGAGGTTGAGGAATATATAGATTCGTTACTTGCTCAGGGTCAACGTGTAATGGGTTTCGGTCATAGAATTTTCAAAAATGAAGATCCTCGAGCAAGACACCTTCGTAAAATGTCTGAAGAACTCTGTTTATTACGTGGGAACAAGAAATTGTTTGACATCTCCCACCGAATTGAGAAAATTGTTTTAAAGAGAAAGGGTATTTACCCTAATGTTGATTTTTATTCCGCTACCGTTCAACACGCTCTTGGTATTCCGGAAAACTTCTATACGGCAATTTTTGCTTCTTCAAGAATATCAGGCTGGGTTGCTCACATTCTCGATCAATACCGAAATAATCGGCTTATCCGTCCGACTTCAAAATACATTGGTAAATACAACCGTGAGTTTATCCCGATAGAAAAACGAGACAAAAAAGAAAAAAAGTAGTTTATAATCACGTAACCTCAATATCCCATCTTATGCTCATACAAGAAAATCGGGCGCATTATAACGTATAAATTTTACTTACATTTTATAGTACACTGTATAATTTATTATTATTCAGGAAGATATAAAATAAATATAAAAATGTTTAACACATTTGGGAAGCATTGACTGTTTTATAAAGGAGAATTAACCATGGCAACTATCATCGACGGAAAGTCAATCGCTCAGCACATGCAGGAGGAAATGAAAGAGAAAGTAGCCGAACTGAAAGAGAAAGGCATTGTCCCGGGACTGACTGCCATACTTGTTGGTGAAAATCCTGCTTCACAAACCTATGTTAGAAGCAAGGAGAGAGCATGTGAAAGGATAGGTATCTATTCTGATGTCAGACGTCTTCCGGAGTCAACATCCGAGGATGATCTTCTCAAGCTTGTTGATGAAATGAATAACAATGATAAAATCCATGGTATACTTGTTCAGCTTCCTTTACCCGATCATATTAACGAGGGGAAGGTACTGATCAGGATTGATCCCGATAAAGATGTTGATGGTTTTCACCCTGTTAATGTGGGCAAAATGGTTGTGGGACAGCCGTGTTTTCTTCCCTGTACTCCGCATGGCTGCCAGGTGTTACTGGAACGTGCCGGAATTGAAACAAAAGGGAAACATCTTGTTATTCTCGGGCGTTCAAATATTGTAGGAAAACCACTTGCAAATATTATGGTGCAGAAGAAAGAGGGGGCTAATTCCGTTGTTACGGTATGTCATACTGCTGCGAAAGACCTGGCATATTTTACCAAACAGGCGGATATACTGGTTGTTGCTGCAGGAAGGCCCAAAATGGTTACCGCAGATATGGTTAAAGAAGGTGTTGTTGTAATTGATGTGGGTATAAACAGAATTGATGATCCATCAACAAAAAGCGGAAAAAGATTAGTGGGGGATGTCGATTTCGAATCTGTTTCCATGAAGGCATCGGCTATTACACCTGTTCCCGGTGGTGTGGGACCAATGACCATAACGATGCTTATGAACAATACGATAGAATCTGCAATGAAGTTTCATGGTTTACAGTGAACTATTAACTCTATATGCAAAAAGAATTGAGGAGACAGAATCCGGAATACAGAATTAAATACTTCTCGTATTATGATAAATATTCTTATTTCTTCTGTCTTCTGGTTTTTAACTCATGACGGCTTGAGTAGAATATATACACTTTCGAAAGATGTCATATAGAGTTGAAACCGGAGAATAAATGTATTCAGATTTCGAAGAAAAAATCCTTAAGTACTGTATTGAACATAAGATGTTTCCTCGAGGAAAAGTTCTTGTCGCTTTATCGGGCGGTGGGGACTCCGTTGCCCTTCTTCATGTATTAATTACATTACGTGGTGATTTTGGAATACGTATTGAAGCCGCTCATCTCAACCATTCTTTGAGAGGTGAAGAATCCGATAAAGACGAGCGTTTCTGCAGAGATTTATGCAACGGCCTGAATATTCCCCTGACTGTCCAACGTCTTAAAGCAGGTGAAATTTTAGGTGATGATGGCTCTATAGAAACGGTGGCAAGAGAATCGCGTTTAGCATTTTTACAACACGTTGCCGCGAAAGGTGATATTGTTAGAATCGCTACCGGTCATACACTCGATGATCAGACTGAAACAATACTCCAGAGACTGATAAGAGGCACAGGTCCTTCCGGACTTGCCGGTATACTTCCTGTACGTGAAAATCTCTGGGTTCGACCGATGTTGTGTGCATATAGGGAAGAGGTAAGAGATTACCTTGCCCGTATGGGAATTTTATACCGTGAAGATTCAACCAATAAAGATACTTCTTTTTCCCGAAATCGTATTCGTTATGAATTGCTGCCGCATCTCGCGGAACGTTTTTCGCCAAATATAAAAGGCGTACTTGCAAGAATGGCAGAGCTTGCAAGAATTCAGGAAGATTATCTTGACGAAAAAATGGTAGCAGCATATAAAGCATGCTTAATACATGAAGACAGATTTAAAATACTCCTTGATAAAAATGAATTTATGGATTATCATAAGGTATTGAAGCAACGGATTGTTAGGCATTGTCTAAGAGTCCTTGAAGGTGCTGGACGCAAAACGGACAGGGAGGAAATTGAAAATATACTGAAACTGTTCACTCGTAAGCGTGGTTCTGCAGATGTTACTGCAAAGGTAAAGTGTGGTGTTGAGGGTCGATACTGTGCTTTTATCGTTGAAGCAAGACCTGTGCACTCCGTTCCGTTGCATATTCCGGGTGAAACTTTAATTCCAATGGATGGTGGAATCATATATGCCGGAAAATCAACCGATAAGATTATTGTAGATGGGAAGTCTACTATTACTGTTTGTCCACATATTCTTGAAAAGTTCGGTGATATAACAGTCGGGACAGTGAAAACGGGAGAGTGTATAAGGCCTTATGGGACGAATAAAACGGTGAAAATACGTGATATGTTTTCTTCCGTATCACTTCCGAAAGTGCTCAGAGATTCTCTCCCTGTAGTCCGTGCCGGTGCAGTTCCTATATGGATACCAGGAATTAGATCATCTGAATATTTAAGAACTGACGTGATGAACACTTTCCCGGATAATTGCATCCTGCTACAATTTAAAGGCGGGATTCAATGTAATGAGTAAAAAATAGTAATTAAAAAACAAAAGGAAATACGCAAAAAATGGATAAAAATAAAGAAAATAAGATTTTATTACAAAACAAATCTCCAAAATCTCCGAAGCGAAGGACAGGTTTTAATAAACGTGATCTCCTGAGCAGGCGTAGACCAAACCAGCCGCAACCTCCTGCATCGGGAAGAGGTCCGAAACCCGGCTGGTCTCTGGGACACAGAATTGCATTTATTTTACTCCTGGTTATTCTGGGAGTATTTCTCTGGAAACAGATGAATCCTGATAGTGCAAATCATATTAAAATCAGTTACACAGAGTTCAGTAATCTCTTAAAGAATGACAAAGTAATAAAGACAAAAATACGAGATAGTACGCTTTATGGTGAATTAAACGAACAAATGAAACTGGGAAAACAACCTTCCGAACGTTTGTATAATAATATAATCGTCAATATCGGAAATTATGACCAGGCATTTGTTCAGGAGATGGTAGACAAAGGTATTGAGGTTACTATCGAACAGGAAAGAACCTGGGTTAATATGCTTGTTTCAACTTTGCCGTGGATAATTATTTTAGGTGTCTGGCTTTTCTTTTTAAGACAGATGCAAGGTGGACCAAAAGGAGTATTTTCGTTTGGAAAATCCAAGGCAAAACTCATGGCTGATAATCAGCAGAAAATAACTTTTCATGATGTAGCTGGAGTAGAAGAGGCAAAAGTCGAACTTCAGGAGGTTATAGAGTTTCTCAAAGATCCCGGGAAATTTCAGCGGCTTGGTGGTAAAATACCAAAAGGCGTACTTCTTATAGGTCCTCCGGGTACGGGGAAAACGCTTCTTGCCCGTGCAGTCGCAGGTGAAGCGGAAGTGCCTTTCTTCAGCATGAGCGGTTCGGATTTCGTTGAAATGTTTGTTGGTGTTGGAGCGTCAAGAGTTCGTGATCTTTTTGAACAGGGAATGAGCAATGCGCCCTGCATTATTTTTATTGACGAAATTGATGCTGTCGGGCGTCAACGAGGTGCCGGTATTGGCGGTGGGCATGATGAACGTGAGCAAACGTTAAATCAGCTCCTTGTTGAAATGGACGGTTTTGAATCAAATGAAGGTGTAATTCTGCTTGCTGCGACGAACAGACCGGATGTACTTGATCCGGCACTTCTCAGGCCTGGAAGGTTCGACCGTCAAATCGTGGTAGACTGGCCTGATGTGAAGGCACGAGAAGAAATCTTAAAGGTTCATGCCAAAACAATAAAAGTAGGTAAACATGTTAACCTGAACGAGATGGCAAAAGGCACTCCAGGTATGACCGGGGCTGATCTCGCTAATGTTGTCAACGAAGCTGCTCTTCTTGCCGCACGGTTAAACCGTAAACAGGTTGTGATGGCGGATTTTGAGGAGGCAAAAGACAAGGTAATGATGGGTACCGCACGAAAGTCTCTTGTAATAACTGAGGAGGAGAAGCGGCTCACGGCATATCATGAGGCCGGACATGTACTTGTATCAAAATTCGTGCCCGGAGCTGATCCGGTTCACAAGGTTTCAATAATCGCACGGGGGAGGGCACTCGGGCTTACTCATTTCCTGCCAGCCGATGAAAAGCATAACTGGTCATACACTTATTGCATAGGGAAACTGACCGTTCTTTTGGGAGGAAGGGCAGCGGAGATAATAAAATTCAACGATATTACCAATGGTGCGGCAAATGATATCGAGAACGCCTCTAAAATGGCTCGTAAGATGGTTTGTGAGTGGGGGATGAGCAAACGTCTTGGTCCCCTTGCATTTGGGAAGAAAGATAATGAAATCTTCCTCGGCCGTGAAATTGCAACCCATAAAGATTATTCTGAAGAAACTGCAATTGCAATCGATCAAGAGGTTAGAAAGTTCGTTGAAACCGCTCAACAGAGGGCAGAATCAATTATTCGGGAAAACACGGATAAACTTGAAGCCCTTACCGTGGAACTTTTGAAAAAGGAAATCCTTGCAGGTAATGAAATTGATAGAATTATGAATGGGCAACCTCTTCGATCGAAGAAAAAGACTTTCAGGCGAAAACGCAGAACATACCCTGAATCGAAAAGCACAAGTACCCGCAAAACAAATGACAAAATAACGAAAGACATTGCAGCTGAATCACAGTCAACAGTTAATTCTGTAGTCGATTCGAAAAAGAATACAGATACCATACCTGAGACTTCAGATTCAACGGTAAGTCAGGCAAAACCTGATGAACGAAAAAGTGCAGATGCAAGTCAACAGCAGGAAAAGGAAACAAAACAATTGAATAAAACGAAAAAAGATGATGATAACAATAAAAGCACACGATCCAGTTCACGGAGGACAAAAATGATCCGTCTTAAAATTGGTGGTAGACGAAAAACAATAAAGAAAGCTCCTGCTCAAAAGTTACGTAAAATTAATTAATTCATGAAAATATTTGGAAATAAGAAACGTTTTCGTTAAATGTAGAAAAAAATATGGATATTGAAAAAATTAAAAAGGGAGTCACATTTATACTTGAAGGAATAGATGAGGATCCAACCAGGGAGGGACTTCAAAATACTCCTGCACGGATTGCTGATTTTTATTCTGAAATTTTTTCCGGTCTCAAGAAAAATCCGAAGAAAGAAATCCGCGTATACACCACCGAGAATCATGATGAAATGATTATCGTCCGGAACATTTCCTTTACCTCAATGTGCGAACATCACCTACTCCCTTTTTTTGGTCATGTGCATATCGTTTACATTCCCGATAATAACAAAATTGCAGGTTTTTCTTCTCTGGCAAGAGCTGTAGATACAATGTCAAAAAGGCCTCAATTACAAGAACGCATGACCACAGAAATAGCCGACTATTTAATTGAAGCTTTAAAACCAAAAGGTGTTATGGTTGTAATCGAAGCTGAACACATGTGTTTGACGATACGAGGTGTAAAAAAAGCGGGAACAAAAATCATGACTTCGGCTATTCGGGGCATCATGCGCAAGGGCCCCACACGTGCCGAAGCTTACAGCATGATAATGAAGGAACGATAAATTCTCTACCGAGACATTTTTAAAGGGTGCCGAAAAAGTCCTTTTTCACGTACTCCATATTGAAATATATGAAGTCTTATACTGTCAAGGGCATGACAAGCCGGCCATTCATAAAACATATTATGTATCATTAGCTTATCGCAGGTAATAAATAGTTATTATTA
>AQSL01000063.1 GCA_000403035.1 Candidatus Latescibacter anaerobius SCGC AAA252-E07
TAAGCCCGGAAAGGGGGCGAAAAAAACAAACATGCTAATGAAGCAAATTATGTATCCATTAATTATCTTATAATTTGTAATTACTTGTCTGTCTGCTGTTCAGACTGGAATTTCATTTTAAATTCCGAACTTCATCTTTCCTACTGACTTTCTGAACTTTTTCAGCACCTATTATTATGCTATCTCCTTAATATTCAATATATTATATATTACGAACCGTATTTTGTGTGATCGTCTGTAAAATATAAATTAATCCGTATATCATACTATAACTCATTTTTATCTGTGTAATATTTTTGAAAAAAGTTTCATAAAACTACTTGATTTTGGAGTTTTATATAATTTTAATTATATGTATCTTATATAAAAAATGAATTAAACTTTAACACTATTTTAAGAGGGCGGTGAAGAAATCTTTTCACGCATCCTGTAATGAAATATATATCGTTTGTTGCTGTCAAGGGCTTGTAAATCAACACTTCGCCTTGACCTTTGACAGCTTAAATCCTAAACCTTATAGTTTTTCACAGGACTTTTAAATGTACAGTTTTATTACCTATCCAGGCGGCCGGAGGAATAATGAAGCGATCTGAAATCAACGATATTATGCGAAAAAGCCTTGATTTTCTTAAAGAAATGCATTTCTATTTACCACCATTTGCGACATGGACTCCTGAGGACTGGAAGCAAAAGGGACCTGAATGCAGGGAAATCATCGAACATCAACTCGGCTGGGATATTACCGATTTCGGCTGCGGAGATTTTGATAAAATTGGGCTTTTTTTGTTTACCATCCGTAACGGCACACTGGAGGAGCTAAAAAAGAAAAACGGTAAAATCTACGCTGAAAAAATTCTCATTGTACAGGACAGCCAGATCACACCCACCCACTTTCACTACCAGAAAATGGAGGATATTATAAACCGGGGCGGCGGCGAATTAGTCATACAACTCTGGAATTCAACAGATGACGAAAAACTCGCGGATACCGATGTGACGGTCAGTATGGATGGTGTCAGGACAACGGTAAAATCCGGTGATACGATTCTTCTGGTAAACGGGCAATCGGTATGCCTTCCCCAGCGGTTGTATCACAAGTTCTGGGGAAAAGAGGGAACCGGAACAGTACTCGTGGGAGAGGTAAGCAGGGTTAACGATGATCATATTGATAACCATTTCTATGACCCGGTCGGAAGATTCCCTGATATTGAAGAGGATGAGCCACCCCTCTATCTCTTTTACAATGACTATAAAAACTACTATAGATACTGTTGAATCCCATAGGAACGGAGGATATGTAAAATGACACATAAAGAACGAATGTTAGCTGTTCTCTACGATAAAATGATCCCGGACAAGGTCCCCCATGGAGATGTAACTGTAGATCCTGCAATTGCACAAGCCGTTTTTAAAGATAAAATTCCCGAGGAACATGGAAATTTTTTAGTGTACTGGATGACCGAATCCTTCTCAGACCGTTTTTTCGAACGTCACCGCCGGCTCCGTGAGTTTCTCGGTTTTGATTTTGCACATGTGTTCCCGAGAGAACCTCTTACCCATACAGGTGAAACTGACGAAGGATACCCTATTATTGAAGATATATGGGGTACAAAAATAATTGCTGCACCGCAGTCAACCGAAGGTCTCGCATATCCCATCCATGACATCACCAAAGCTGACGTGTATAAATTTCCTGAAGTTGATGATTTCTCATTTGATAACCTCGAGCGTTGGGTACATGAAAGTGATCTGTTCGTAGTATGTCAACTGGACACCGGTTTTTTCAAAATTGCCCTGTTAACCGGATTCATGAATTATATGTTCTATTCAATAGATTATCAAGATACGTTGAAACTTCTCATGGAGAAGTTGACCGATCTACAGATACGTCTTGCCAAGGAAGCTGTTAAACGAGGAGCGGACTGCATATGGCTTGCCAATGATTTTGCCTGCAACCAGGGACCTTTCATATCACCCGATCTTCTCTGGGAACTGGACTTTCAGTATGAAAAAAAGATAGTCGATGAAGTACATAAATTAGGCGTACCCTGTGTGCTGCATGCATGTGGGAATCAGACAGAAACTGTGGATATGTTAGTCGAAACCGGCATTGATGCTCTTCATGCAATACAGCCCACGGCACATAATGATATACGTAAGATTAAAAAACGCTATGGGAATAGAATAAGTCTCATCGGTAATGTTGATATCAGCAGACTTCTCCCGTTCGGAAGTCCATGGGAAGTCGACCAGGATGTCAAAAGTCTGATTAAAGATATTGGTTATGACGGAGGTTTTATTCTTACTACATGTAATGGTATCATGGAGGATGATCCTGTTGAAAATGCGATAACCATGCACCTGTCATGTGAAAAATACGGGCATTACCCTTTACATTTATAATTAGAATAAGCAATTGAATAACCTGATACTTATCATTTATTCGAAGCAGAACCTGATACATTGCATGGTATTGAATAACAACGGAAAAGAGGTTCGTTATGATAATCGACATCAACCTTGATTATACAGAAATCGAGCGCCGTAAGGCAAGATGGGATAAAGCAATGGCATTCGATGTTCCGGACCGTATCCCGGTGCTCCACTATCTCGGCGCACGTTTCTGGCTCCCCCTGATTGGAATGGAAAAGGGATTCCGTGAATATCTCAATGACCCCAAAGTTATGCTTGAGGCTCAGTTCAGATCATCGAAATGGATTCTGGAGAATGTTGATTCGGACTATCATAAGATAGTATGTTATCCGGATTTCATGTGGGCGGAAGATACCGAACCTTTCGGCGCGGAATTCTTATTCCCGGAAGACGATTCACCATGGGTCGCACGGCCCCATCTCCTTCAAAAAGACAGCGATCTCGATAAACTCAGGGCGGTCGATTATATTCATGCTGGAATACATGGCAAAATACTTGAGTATTACAAGAAAATGAAGGAAATTGCCGGGGATTACAGGGTAAGATTTAAGGATGGCAAGACAGTCGAAGCAGTTGACCTTGTGTATATGGCCGGTGGCGGGATTATCGGCCCGATGGTGATTGCCGGTGATCTTTGCAGTGTTGATGACCTCTCGATTGATTTCTTCGATCGGCCTGAGTATGTTAAAGAACTCATGTCTATCATCACGGAAAAAAGCATCGAGTGGATAGATTCGGCATATGATATTTCGGACGGGAAAACAGCTTTTGCAAATGATTTTCACGAGGGATATGTATTTGTTGGCGATGATGGTATTGCGCAGATGTCTCCGCAGCATTTCGAAGAATTCGGGCTTGATCCCCTGATAAAGCTTTCCGAGCATATTCATGGCAAGGGACTAAAAGTCATGGCACATAACTGTGGAAAGGCAGACCATCTTCTTCAATACTGGATCGATGAAATAAAAATCGACCGTTATATTGGATTCAGTTATCAAATGGATAAGGGAAATATTAAGGAAATAATGGGTGGAAAAGTTTCTCTCATCGGCGGAATTAACACAACAAACCTTTATGAAGGAACCCCGGAAACGGTAAGGGCTGATGTACGGGAAACCCTTGAAGTGCTTAAGGATGTGCGCGGTTATGCAGTAATGGACGGCCATAATGTTGCGCCGGGTACACCGGTTGAAAATCTCAACGCTGTAACGGCCGCCGCACGTGAGTTCGGAAGTTTCTGAGAAGGATTTTTATACGCTCAGGGTTGGCGGACAACACGAAAGCCGTAACCGCTTCCTTTATAATCGGGAGAGATACCGCCCCGGATGGCTGAGCGGCTGTGCCGGGCGCTGCTGTAAAATCTGCCGCCGCGTGCAACACGTGCGAAACTGTATCCCGGTCCTATGGGATTATGTTCCGGGCTTATTTCGTAATAGTTCTCCATCCACCAGTCGTTGCACCATTCCCACACATTCCCGTGCATGTCGTACAAACCAAACGCATTTGGAGGTTTCGTACCAACAGGATGTGTTTTTGAACCGCTGACTGCCTGATACCACGCCACCCGCGCAAGGTCTTTATAGCTGTTTCCCGACCAGTACATCGTTGTAGATCCCGCCCTGTTTGCATATTCCCATTCGGCTTCGGTCGGGAGACGGAAACCATTCTTACGAAAATCGCATACCCATGTCTCTTCATTATAACAACGTTCATACCCGGCTCTGTCACTCAACAGATTGCAAAAACTGACCGCTTCATACCAGCTTACCGTTTCCACGGGGAGATTATCAGAATAGGTAAAATGAGACGGATTGTGACCCGTTATTCTTTTATACTGCGCCTGCGTAATCTGTGTCATGCTCATGGTAAAAGCATCCAGTGTCACGGTATGAACCGGCTTTTCAGTCCATTCCGACCATTCAGATCGTCCACCCATTTCAAAACTACCGGCCGGTAGTGCAACCATGGTAATGCCTTCAATAATTTCAGAAGCCGGTTTCCCGGTCTGGGCAAATCCTGTGGTTGCAAACACCACGAAAAATAGCAAAAAATATACTATTCCTTTACAATTATGTATTGAGTATCGTAGTAATAGTATGAGTGACACCTTGTTTCCTCTGAAAAGTATCTGAAGTCTTTATCTATTATATTTATTTTTCAATGCATTCCACTTCGGACAACACGAAAGCCGATATCAAGATATGAAAGATCCGGCGTATAAAAATCGCGAGTTGTAACCCTGCAGAATTCAGGGTTATTGATCCAGGAGCCACCGCGGATGACCCGGGTAGGTGTGTTATGAGGACCGGGAGAACTGCTGTCGGGAATTTTGACAGAGTAGTTTTCACGATACCTGTCATTACACCACTCCCACAAACTACCGTGCATATCGTATAAGCCCCATGCATTCGGCTTCCTCATAGCGACCGGATGAGGAATATTATGGCTGTTACCCGCTGTAATATTCCCGTACCATGCAGCATCGTCCAAATCCTTCCCGGTTTCCCCGGTATTATACCGTGTTGTTGTTCCGGCACGGCAGGCATATTCCCATTCGGCCTCGGTCGGGAGCCGAAATCCGTTCTTGCTGAAATCGCACTCCCACGTTTCTTCATCATAGCACCGGTCAAAGCCGGCTCTATCGCTGAGCTGATTGCAGAATTTTATCGCATCATACCAGCTTACCGTTTCTACCGGTAAATCGTCATGACCAACATAATTCGATGGATTAATCCCCGTGATTGCCCTGTACTGTTTATGAGTCACTTCCGTCATAGATATTGAAAATGCACCAAGTGTTTCCATGTGAACGGGTTTTTCATTATCAGCGCCATCATTCGACCCCATCGTAAAACTCCCGGCGGGTATCGATACCATCGTAATGCCTTCAATAACTTCTGTCTGCAAATGCTGTGCATGACAAAATTCCGGGAAAATACTACATAACACTACCATCAAAAAATATGGTATATGCATGAAAGGTACTCTTATGAGCTCTCTGATCAATTGTACCGTTTCTCCTGTCATAACGTGAGAATCTGACAAAATATTTTGTAATACATCGTACGTATTATTGTTAACTTCGCATATCTTCTTGATTCTGATAGGGTTATTGATTCATATACTGGGAAAAATCATGCATAAGCAGAGCTTTCACTTCCGGAATATCCATATTCTCAGGAGTCGCCATGGTAACGCCGGTGTCAATTATTCTTTCGACAGTTTTCCCCCTGAGATAAGAAACAGCCGTGGTAACACTGAGATACCCCATTCTGAAAGGATTCTGCAAGGACAATCCCTGAATCTCCCCGGCTCTCATGGCATCGACAAGTTTTTGAGAGGTATCAAATCCCACAAACACAACCTTTCCCGCAAGTCCCCTGTCCTGAAGCGCTCTCAAGCATCCGAATGTGCTCGACTCGTTCGGAGTCCATACGGCATCAAATTCACTGAAGCGGTTGAGAAGGTTTTCGCTCGTACTGTATGCCGATTCGGTGGTTGCTCCGGAATACTGGTTGTCGGAAAGTATTTCTATCCCGGAGTATTTTACTATGGTATCGAGAAAACCGGCCTCGCGGTAAGCGGTCGCTGCACTCCCTTCCTGGTACCGCATCATTATCAATTTTCCCTTCCCGCCGAGCAGTTCCCCGATACGTTCCGCCCCGAGAACTCCGCCTCTATAGTTATCCGTCGAAACAAACGATATGTGGAAGCTGTCCTGGAGTGCCGAGTCAAATACAACCGTGGGTATGCCCATACTTTTCGCTTCCCGAACCGGCCTGACAAATACCCTGTCATCTATCGGTGCGATAACGATTGCGTTTACTCTTCTCGCTATGAACGTCTCATAAATCTGGAGCTGTTCTTCACGGTCGTCTTCTTTTATCGGGCCTTTCCAGATAATTTCAACGCCGAGTTCCTGAGAAGCCTTCTGAGCACCGAGATGAACCGATTTCCAGTGTTCGTGGGTGGCGCCTTTCGGAATAACGGCGATTGAAAGTGTATCCGGGTCATTCGAAGCTTCCTTTTGATTCCCCGTGTCTCCGCAGCCGCTCAGGATACATACTACAATAACAAATGGTACGACAACCTGAAAAATTTTCTTCATACATTACCTTTTTCCGCTCATTTCCTCCGTTACATTGTTTCATACAGGAAAACTCTTATAGATTACCCAATTTTTTATTTTGACACAAGTCAAATTCGTCGATGAATCAAATGAAAAATCGGATTTTTTTCAAACATTGCACAACTGCCTGTAAGTAATATGATATTAAACGCTTATAAAGTTAGCTCCGCTTATATCCCATACCCATACCCGAACTCATCCCCTAACCCCTGCTCTTGGCAAGAGAAGGGGAACTGAGTAGCGTGGTCAACCCCCTCTCTTTCCAAGAGAGGGGG
>AQSL01000064.1 GCA_000403035.1 Candidatus Latescibacter anaerobius SCGC AAA252-E07
CAGCTTGTCTTGTCCTTGACAGCGATACAGACATATATTTCAAACAGGGGCGTGTGAAAAGACTTTTTCACCGCCCTCCTGATACTTGCTATTATATCGGTAAAAAAGAGTAAATCCTTGAGAACGATTGGATATAACAGGTGCAAGTCTGGTGAAAAAGTCCCCTTTGGTGTGCCCTTGTAAGAGAATACTTAATCTCCCTCAATAATCTGCCCTAAGATTCCGCCCATGCCTCGTTTCACCTCGCCTTTCTGCCCGGTATAACCCGAAGCGCTTATGACACGGTTCGCCATCCGTGAAAACGGAAGTGTCTGAAGATACGATTTCCCCGGCCCGGTAAGATGTGCAAGGAAAAGACCCTCGCCTCCGAACAGCATGGTTTTTATGCCTTTTACCATTTCGATGTCGTATGATACCGATTCCTGAAAAGCCACAAGACAACCGGTGTCGACCTTTATGCTTTCACCGGCATCAAGCTCATGTTCCAGTACAGTTCCCCCGGCATGAATAAATGCATACCCGTCACCGGACAGTTTCTGGAGAATAAAGCCCTCGCCGCCAAAAAATCCGGCGCCGAGACGTTTGGTAAATGTTACTGAAATGTCAATGCCGAAGGCGTTGCAGAGATACGCATCACGCTGGCAGAGAATGGGTCCCGTTTCAGCAAGGTTCACCGGTAATATTTTTCCCGGATAGGGCGCTGCAAACGAGACCGTTTTTTTATCTTGTCCGTTATTGGTAAATGTCGTTATAAACAGGGATTCGCCTCCCAGCTTGCGTTTGATTCCGCCCATAAAACCACCCTGCATTTCCGAATTCATTTCAATACCATCTTCCATATACATCATCGAGCCGGCTTCGGCCTGAACAGTCTCGCCCGGATCAAGAGTTATAACAACTGCCTGCATGTCATCGCCCAGAAGTTTATAATCGATTTGATGAGCCACATCTTCCTCCATAGTTGGTTTGAATTTCAGCGTTCCCCGGAATTTTTAAGGAATATTGCTGTGTACCCTGAAATTTCTTAAGACCGCCTTAGCCGGAATTTTATCTGCCCCTAATCCATAGCCGTATGATTCCTGAATAGACCATATACGCAGTTCGCCGGTCTCATTGCCTTCGAGGTGAAGCGGTTCCACCATACAGCCGGCTGTCTCGGGCCCGATCTCATAGCTGCCGATTACCGGCCCATTGTTCCATTTCGCTTCTATAACACGGCCGGAATCGGGAGATTCTGCCACAAATGCTACGGAAAAATCAACCGGTTCACTGGAGAGATTAATCGCTTTGATGCGCCCTCCCTGGCGGAGTACACGGTCAATTTTTTCTCCGTTGGGAAGCGGATAATAGAAGGTTGAAGTTGTATCGATAAGTGCCGATGCCCAGCCGATAATAAACCTCTTACCGAATCTGATTGGAAAATCGTTCTCTATGATACCCGGAACCTGTTCGTATGGTGAATGATAATCAAACACCAGGGCGATGGGACTCGGTTCGGCAGTGATTTCATAGAGATCCGCAAACGTGTAATCATAGGGGCTTCTATATGGTCCCTTGAGCGGGTCACGGTTGCACTCGTAGATTACTTTCAGTCCCTCGACATCGGTGTTGTACAATGCCGGTGCTGCCAAACCGGCAAATTGAACCGTTCTCGTGCCGGTAAACCAGTGATAGGTGAGGTGTGTTACACCCAGATAGCGCATCGCGGCAAGATTAAAATACTCGCATGCCTCAAAAGGAACTTCCATCTGTTTGTAAAAGGGACGGATATGTTCCGGAACTCCGGAAACCCCGAGCTGCGGATTAAAAAGTCTCTTGCCGTGAATGGTTTGATAATAAAGGTATCCCGGGTAGGGAATATGGTTATAACGGAATACCGGCACTTCCAAAACTATCGAATCATCCGGCAGGTCATGAATGCGATCGTAGAGTTCGGGATTTTCTGTGAGATTGACGGTAAGGGCGGGCGGTACCAGCGAATATTCGGCTGTTATGAACAGCGTTGTCACAACAAGAAAGGCAATACCCTTTTTATTACTCCCGAACCATTTCAGAATGAACGATACACCCATTCCGGCAAGACCTGCAACACAGAGCTGAACAAATACCTTGTAAATCATAATCCGTCTCGCAAAAGGCGCATAAAGCGAGTGTATAATTCCGGAGGGTGTGGGCACACCGAACAGTTCAGGCCCAAGGGTCGACCAGAACGCCACTCCTGCGCCTGCAATGAATAACCACCGTGCAAAACCACGTCCTTTTATGATTCCCAGTATCATCAGGATAATGGCGATATAACCGGTATAGGCCACAAACGTATTGGGGTCTTTATGGGGGCGTTTTGCGTCCCAGTATGATGCTTTTATAGTTCCCTTGAAAAGTGCGCTTGAGGGATGGGGCATGAGGTAATCTGCCGGTTTAAGGGCAAGCTCCTCGAGCTGTTCGGTGGTGCGCCTGAATGATTCCATGGTTGATAAGCCGCCGACAACAGTAGAATAGAATATCACGAAAACAGCAATGACGACTCCGAGTACGGCGATAATTTTTCCATACGCCCGTAAAGCCTCCGGGTTTGTAATATCCCTGATAAATCCGCCGAATCCTTTGTTTCCTCCCCAGATATGCCAGGCAGAAATTGATACAATCATTACAAGAGTATGAACCGGCAGGTAAACCAGATAATAGGGGAATGAAATAAGGATATGGCATACGAGAAACAACCCGGACAGAAGAGCGTTTTTCCAGGTGCGGTTTTCAATGAATTTAATAACATAGAGGGTGTACAGCGGTATCCACTGCGCCTGTGTTGAATCGAACGTTGTGTATGACCGTACCATCATGTTCGGGCAGAAAGCGAATACTATCCCGGCGATAAATCCTGCGCCTGCGCTTTTTGTCAGGTGACGTACGAGCAGGAACATTCCCAGACCCGATACAATGAGGTTGAAAAGGATAGTGAAATTGCGGCTGAAAACATGGCCGAAAATAACGGTAATCGGCAGTTGTACGAATCCTGTTACATTGACAAAGTTCATTCTGGTTTCGAATGGCGCCGCGAGGAACGGATTATTGAACGGGGATATTTTCAGATTCAGAATCGCTTCTTTCAACCACCAGAAATAACTGTAGATATTCGCGAACAGGTCGGTTGTAATATGATCATAAGGACCGTAGACGGAACTGTTCATCCGAAAAATGAGCGGGAAAGTCAAAGCTGAAGCAATACAAAAATATAATCCTGTTGCAAGGAGTGTCTGTCTGCGGGCGCTTTTGAGCATGAATGGAGCGGTTGCCCCGGATATCTTCTTTTCATCGGGTTGTTTATTCTTTTTTGCCATACATCCCTCTTTTCAGAGTTTTCTCTCCATGGTTCATTTTGTCCTTTATTCTTACCGGCTATCCGTAGTGAAGCCCGGTTTCCGCAAAAGCGAACAGGTTTTCCTCAACGCTTGCAGGCAGGGGAATCGAAATCGGTGTCGCAGTAGGCATGAGCACGAAACCCCCGTTCTTTTTTCCCGATTCCAGCGCTTTAAGAACTTCATTTTTCACGATATCGGGTGTATGAAGTTCGAAAAGGGATTCCTGAATATTTCCCATCAGGCAGATGTTCTGTCCCAGAATGTGTTTTGCCTCATCCAGGGATATATCTCCGCCGGGAGGGGCTTCTACGGGATCGATTGCGTCCGGCTCCATTTCAAGAATCATCTCCGCCACCTGTCTGATTTTTCCATGACAGTGAAGTCGTGCGAAACAACCGGCTTGTTGAATTTTTTCAATCAGGGGACGATCGTATTCGACGACAAATTCACGAAACAATTCGGGATGCATATAGGGCGGAGTGCATGCCTCCGGTCCTATGATACGGAACAACGGCCCGCCGCCCTGTTCGAGCACCGAATCCAGGAAATTATGGAGCCGTTCGGCAAAGAAATCGAGGAGCTTGCGGAACTTTTTCCTGTTGAGTGTTAACAGATAAATATACTGCTCGAATTCCATGTTATAAATGACCATACCCATAGGATCGCACAGATCGAGCATAACGATGCCGCGGTCGCCTATCTCATGTTTCATATCCTCGAAACCTTCCATGTTTGCCGGCGCCTTTTCGTACGGCATGGAAAGCAGACGGTCGACATCTTCCTCGGTTTTCATGAGATATTCGGTCGTCCATGTAGTATATATTTTGGGGTGTCGTTTTGTTTCCATCTGCAAAATGCCGAGAGGAGTTTCAATCTTTGTACTGATTATTTCCGAAGATTTTTCTTTTCGGACAATCTTTTGGACGGTATCTTCTCCACCGGCGGAATAAAGAAATCCGAGTGCCCCGGAGATCGTCGGATTGAACATAACCATATTATCGAGGCGGTCTCGGGCGAAATTATAAATTGCCCGGTAACTCGGATGGTCGGGCGAATACAGATTGCCGAACCCGTCTATCTCGTAGAGCGAAACTGGCGTTCTGTCGACCGGCTTTCCTCTTAAAACAGTGAGAAGGCGCTCTGCAGATGTCATTCGTTCTCCTCCGGTACCACGTCGATGACTTTTTGTCGCTCACGGATATCAGCTCAAACGATAACAGATTGAAGACTATCACTGATCGCTGAAAGCTCACATACTGTACGTAGCATCAATACGTCTGAAATCTCTCACAACATGTCGTTTATGACTTCCCGGATTTTCCTGATATGATCCGGGGTAGTGCCGCAGCAGCCGCCGACGATGTTTGCACCGGCATGTATAAGATCGGGTACCTGTGATGCCATTTTCTCCGGGCTTTCACGGTACACCGTTTTACCATCGATGAGTTCCGGCAGCCCGGCGTTCGGTTTGAACCATAACGGAAGACCAGTGGCGGGTTTCATTATGCGTGCGACATCGATAATGTTATCAATACCCGAGCCGCAGTTGGATCCGACAACATCAGCCCCCGCAGCTTCCAGTTCTGCAGCGGCTCTTTCCGGAGTGACGCCCATCATGGTGGCATACCCTTTTATGCCTTTATCGAACGTCATGGAACATATAACCTCGAAATCGGAGTTATCTTTTACCGCTTTGAGCGCGCAGTTTATTTCACCGAGATCGGTCATTGTTTCAATCAGAACGGCATCGGTACCCGCTTTAACGAATGCCGTAACCTGCCGCGCGAAAGATGCAATCATTTCTTCCTCGGTTACTATGCCGAGTGGGGCAAGAAACTCGCCGGTCGGACCTATGGAACCAAGGACGAGAACTCTGCCGTTTGAAACTTCCACGGATATGCGGGCACCGGCTTCATTTAATTCCTCGACCCTGTCCTCAAGCCCGTATTTTGACAGTTTCTGGGGGCTGCCGCCAAACGTATTGGTCAGTATAATATCCGAACCGGCGTTGACATAGGACCCGGCGATTTCACGTATCATCGCGGTTTCGTTCACATTAAACAGTTCAGGGCAGATTCCCGGTTCGAACCCGCGTTTCGCTATCTCTGTTCCCCATGCCCCATCGCTGAGAAGAATGTTCTTTTCGTGCAAGAGTTCTTTTAATTTCACCGTTGTTTCCTTTCTCATTCATGATTCTCTCTCATATATAATATCACCCTGAAGGATAGTCTTTCTTGTACGGTATGTCCGGTCAAGTATGGCTATATCGGCGTCATAACCGATCTCGATCCGCCCTTTGCTGTTCTCAAGCCCAATCACCGCTGATGGCGTGGTGGAAGCCATGGTAACCGCATCCACGATGGGAATTCCCAGCATGTTTATGATATTTCCGACAGCAATATCCAGCGAAAGCACACTCCCTGCAAGGATTGAGGGATTATCCGCCATGGAAAGCCGTCCGTTCTCCAGGACAACACGCTGTCCCATCGACTCGTATTCACCATCATCCATACCCATGACACTCATGGCATCAGTTATAAGGCATGTACGTGCGGGACTTTTATTCTGCAGTGTCAATCCCATAATCCAGGGGTGAATATGAAAACCGTCCGCGATTATCTCGACCGTAAGGTCATGCGAGTAGAGAGCTGTACCGGCGAGTCCGGGTTCACGATGATGTATCGGGCTCATAGTGTTAAAAAAATGGGTCACATGTGTTGCGCCGTAATCGATTGCCATCAGGACCTCGTTCAAAGTGGCATCGGAATGACCGAGGGATACCACGATGCCTTCACGGGCAAGCCGATTGATCAACGCAAGCGAACCCGGAAGCTCTGGGGCGATGGTCATCTCTACAATGGTGCCTTTTCCGCAGTCGAGAATTGCATCGAGCGCTTGTTTATCGGGTTTCATAATCGCATCGAACGGCATACAGCCCCTTTTTTCAGGATTGGTAAACGGGCCTTCGGTATGAATGCCCAGAACTGCCGATCCCCCGGTATCCGTTCCGACAAGATCCGCAAGCTCCCCAAGAAGCGTGCGAAAACCATTCTTCACAACCTGTGGTGTCAGGAGCAGTCCGGTAGTACCATGAGCGGCATGTGCCCTGCACATACCGTAAATGCTTTCGACAGTACCGTCCATGACATCGAAGCCGTTTCCTCCCTGGTTGTGCAAATCTATAAATCCCGGACAGACGAAACTATCCGAGCAGTCAATAACCCTGTCCGTTTCAAACGGAGTATATTCGTCGGTATGTTCTATTGCGGTTATACGGTCACCCTCAATGATCACCACGCCGCCGTGTGTTATGCCATCGGGGAAAACAACATCACCCCCCGAGAGCACAAGTCTTGTCGTATCCATGCTCTGTATCCCAGGTTTTTAAAAAAGAATAATCCCGATTGTATTTTATAAAAATACCAATTATGTACCCTGTATGTCAAATAGTAAAGAAAATAGTTTGTGTTCCGGCGGATAATTTCTATGTTTTATACACCTGAGGATTGTTGAAAAGAGTGCAATAAGAGTGCAATAAGAGATATGAAGACAGAATCCGGAATACTCTTTCCGATAGTATTACAGGTAATTATTTTCTCCGGCTTCTGATGAAAATGTAAACTTTTAGGAG
>AQSL01000065.1 GCA_000403035.1 Candidatus Latescibacter anaerobius SCGC AAA252-E07
CGGATTTTAAGTGATGTGCGTTCAACGTTCGGAAACGCTTTCGATATTGAAAAAAACAGTTTCAAGCCGACAACTTTCTACTGAAAGCTGAAAGCCTTATCATTCGGAGGAAAAATGGAAAATTTACCGGAACAAATAAGAAAGATATCAGAAGAGTTTGTTGAAAATGTCAGGGAAGCCTTTGGTAAAAGCCTGCACTCGGTAATTCTCTATGGTCCTGCGGCACGAGGCGAGATGGTTCCCGGAAAAAAAGTTCCCTCTATAAACTATCTTGTGGTGGTTGATGACAATACTCCCAGTGAGCTTGCACGCTGTTCAAAGTATGTAAAAAAATGGAGCAAGCAGTTGATAACCATGCCGCTGTTCCTTATTCCCGGTTACATAAAGCTGTCTCTGGATACTTTCCCTCTCGAGTTTATGGACATATCAAATGCGTACCACGTTTTCTATGGTGAGGATATCCTCGAGGATATTGATTTCGACAGAACGGATGTAAGAAACCAGTGCGAACGGGAACTGAAAGGCAAACTCCTTCACCTCCGTGCCGAATACCTGAACCTGCGCGGAGACAAAAAAGGGCTCATGGATCTTATTAACCGGTCACTACATACCTTCAGACACATCTTCAACGGGGCGCTTTTCCTGAAAGAACATGAAGTACCGAAAGAAACGGGCTATCTTCTCAGGGCTGTCACGGAAGAGTACGAACTCGATGCTTCGCTTTTTAAAAAACTTACTGCGGTTGCGAACGGAGATGTCAAAATTGATGAAGCCGAAGCGGACGAGCTTTTTGACCTGTATGTGGAAGAACTTGATAAAATGTCACATAGTATTGATGAAATGTCCGAATCAGGAAATGAAATGTCCGAATCAGGAAATGAAGAGCTATGAGCCTGCAGAAAGCAGCTTTCAGCGTTCAGCACAAGATACATTTCAGACAGATTTTAGTATCGTTTATTTAACGTATTGAAGAATACAATTTGCACAATATGGAGGAAAACATGAAAAAGGTTCTTATTATTCTTGCGATTCTTTTTGGAATACTTTTGCTCATCGCTTTCAGCATTTTCGGGTGGGTAAAAACAACATATAACTCGATTGTAACGATGGATGAGGAGATTAACGGCGCATGGGCGCAGGTTGAGAATGTTTTACAGCGCAGATATGACCTTATCCCAAATCTTGTGGAAACTGTTAAGGGGTATGCTTCCCATGAGAGCGAAGTTTTCATCCGGGTTACCGAAGCACGGTCAAAAGTTGCCGGCGCAGGAACTCCCTCAGCCCGTATGGAAGCCGAGGGTGAGCTGTCAAATGCGCTCTCACGTCTCATGGTGGTTGTTGAGAACTATCCCCAGCTTAAGGCAAACCAGAATTTCGTTATGCTCCAGGATCAACTCGAATCAACAGAGAACCGTATCTCGGTCGAACGCGGACGTTATAACAACACGGTCAAACTATATAACCAGTACATACGACGTTTCCCGACTTCAATGCTGGCAGGAATGTTCAATTTCAACCTGCGCGATTTTTTCGAGGCGCCTGAAGCCGCCCAGACAGCACCGCAGGTTAGATTTAATGAGTAGAGAAGAATATCCGGACAAAACCGTTGAGCAATAAAACGGTTTTGTTTGGATTTGAATAAAACGAAACAAATAATCCGCACATACATTTTTGGTATTGGTATCACAGAGTCGACTATAATTTCGCAACATATTGATAATACTATTATTATCCTCACTAATCCCCTAATATTGTACCAAAAAAACAAGTGGTTATATTGAGCTTACACATCATTATTTTTTATTCCTAATACATTTTCGACACGCTCTATGAAAAATAATGGAGCAATCATTAAAATAATGCTTGACAAATTTGAAAAATATGCTAAAATATCTATATCTTGTGTCACCGATTAAGAATAACACAACATATTGTCAACATATTATGAATACCTTTTAAACATGTTTTCAACATTTTTAAGTCTAAACAAAGTATTTTCGTAAAAAATTCCGTACTCATGTAACAAAAATAGTAAGGTTCCCCCGATGAAAATTGAGTTTTCCCTTCCTTTTACTGAAATTTATAAACGTGATGGCAAAAAGGTTTCGTTTGATCCGGTAAAAATTCAAAATGCACTATCAAAAGCAGGTAAAGCAACAAAGGAATTTGACCAGTTTGAAGCTGAACTTTTAACGATACAGGTAATCAAAGTTCTCGCTCACAGCCATCGTTCCGGTGTTCCGGAGATTGAACAGGTTCAGGATATTGTTGAGCATGTGTTAATAACCTCTAATTATGTAACAACCGCCCGTGCTTACATAGTTTACCGTGAGCAGCATAAGAGGCTCAGGTCTGACAAAAAGACATTTGTCGATGTGACCACTTCGGTAAATGAATATCTTGACCGGCTCGATTGGCGCATTAATGCCAACGCCAATCAGGGGTATTCTCTGGGTGGTCTTATACTGAATGTAGCGGGTAAAGTAGTTGCAAATTACTGGCTGAATCATGTATACAGTCCGGAAATCGGGAACGCTCATAGAAATGCCGATCTACATATTCATGACCTTGATATGCTATCCGGTTACTGTGCCGGATGGTCGCTCAGATCTCTTTTAAGCGAGGGATTCAATGGTGTGCCGGGTAAAGTTGAAGCATCACCGCCGAAACATCTATCAAGTGCAGTCGGACAGATGGTAAATTTTCTCGGCACACTTCAAAACGAATGGGCCGGTGCACAGGCATTCAGTTCGTTCGACACCTATCTTGCTCCCTATGTGCGTATCGACAATCTCAGTTACGATGAAGTGTATCAGCATGTTCAGGAGTTTGTATATAACCTTAATGTGCCATCCAGATGGGGAACCCAGACACCGTTCACAAATGTTACATTTGACTGGGTATGCCCCGATGATCTCCGCATTCAGAAACCCCTGATTGGTGGAAAAGAACCGGATTTCACCTATGGCGACCTTCAGACTGAAATGGATATGATAAACCGTGCGTTTATCGATGTTATGAGTAAAGGCGATACGAAGGGGAGGGTATTCACCTTCCCGATACCGACATATAATATAACAAAAGATTTTCCCTGGAATCACCCGAACACCATTCCGCTGTTTGAAATGACAGCCAAATACGGTATACCGTACTTCCAGAATTTCATTAATTCCGATCTTTCTCCGCAGATGGTACGATCCATGTGCTGCCGTCTGCAGCTTGATCTTCGCGAACTTCTTAAAAGGGGCAATGGCCTTTTCGGCTCAGCGGAAATGACAGGATCAATCGGGGTGGTGACACTCAACTGTGCCAGGTTAGGGTACACTGCAAAAGGCAACAAACGTGCATTGTACGATCGAATCGATGTCCTTCTTAACTACGCAAAGGATGCGCTTACAACAAAGAGAAAGGTTATTCAGAGACTTATTGACTGTGGTCTTTTCCCGTATACAAAGCGTTATCTGCGGACCCTTAAAAATCATTTCTCAACCATTGGAGTTAATGGCATTAACGAATGTGTGCGTAATTTTACAAATGACGCTTATAATATTGTCGATGAACGCGGGCATTCTTTTGCATGTGAAATGCTCGACCACATACGAGAAAAAATTGTTCAGTTCCAGGAAGAAACCGGAACGTTATTTAACCTCGAGGCAACACCTGCGGAAGGGACGACATACCGTTTTGCCAAAGAGGACAAAAAGCGTTATCCGGACATACTCCAGGCCGGCCCTGAAGATGCTTCATATTACACTAATTCCACACAGCTTCCGGTCGGTGCTGTTGATGATTCCTTTACAGCTCTCAGTCTTCAGGAAGAACTGCAAAGGAGGTATACCGGCGGAACAGTATTTCACCTGTATATGGGAGAACGTATATCAACCGCCGAAGCATGTAAAAAAATCGTTAAGAAAACACTTGAAAAGTTCCGTATACCATATATAACCGTCACTCCTACATTTTCAATTTGTCCCAAGCATGGATATATCCCGGGAGAACATCTTTTCTGTCCAAAATGTGATGAGGAACTTATTGCAAAAAAATATTCGGAAATAGAACTCGATACAATATCGTAAATCATTTCGTATGAAACGGAGGAAGAATTATGGTTCAGGCAATAGTTGGTAAACACTCAATTACGCTCAATGACAGTGAACGACAACCGTGCGAAATCTGGACACGTGTAATGGGTTATTACCGACCGGTAAGCGAATTTAATATCGGCAAGAAAAGCGAACATGCAGAACGTCTTTTCTTCCAGGAAAACAAAACAGTTAATGCTTTATAATATGTCTGTAATCGAAAAAACTGTACTTGATATCCCTTTTGCAGGCATCCAGGGAATGACAACTATCGATTACCCCGGGCACTTAGCTGCAGTACTCTTTACCAGGGGTTGTTCATGGAATTGCCGTTACTGCCATAATCATGAACTCAGGGATTTCACACAGGGAAATTCAATTTCAGGGGAAGATATTAAATCCTTTCTTTTAAGCCGCTTAGATTATCTTGAAAGTATTGTAATCTCCGGTGGTGAACCTACGCTCCATCCGTCTCTGCCGCATTTATTGGAATCGATTCGTGAACTCGGATATAAAACGGCGCTCCATACAAACGGTACGAATCCCGACATGCTAAGGAACATAATCAAAAGAGGTATTCTTGATTTTATTGCATTGGATATCAAGGGTCCCCCGAGAGCTTATGACCGTATCACACAAAAAAGGGATACCTGTTTTGCTGTATCGAGAAGTATCGATATCATCCTATCTTCAAATATAGAATACGAATTCCGAACGACATATCATCCACTTATACTTTCCGAAAAAGAGATTCTGGAAGTTATGAATACCCTTTACAGCATCGGCTGCAGAAGATATTATATTCAAAAATTCCGGAAAGAAGGGGTCTGTGACGAGGAACTCGTGAACTACGGATTCATCAGTTTACCATCCACTGCCGTTACCCTGGGGAAAAAACTATTTCCGGAGTTCGGGGTACGGTAAATAACGGGCAGGAATTCCGTCAAATTTCTTATAAAGACCTGATAGTCTCTTTTTTTAAGAAAAAGGGGCTATTTTCATTTTTATTTCAATCCATCATTACTATTTGAAACGTTATGAAGACCGGAACAGGTAAGAGAATACTATGCGCTAACTGTAATTTGGATGGAATACTATGAAAAAGGGTATTTAAAAAAAAATTTGTTTGCATATATTATAATAACAAACAGAGCGGTGATTTATGTATATACTGTAAAATCTTATTGAAACGAGGTGTGCTATGCAAACATCTATTATGTTTCTTACTTTCACATTTTTGGCTTTTTCATTCACTGCCAACGCAGCGGAACCTTTTGAGGAGGATATCATAAAGACATCCGCCGGGGATTTGAAAATCACGTTTATCGGGCACGGGACGATCATGTTTACTTTCGGGAGCAAGGTTATCCATGTTGATCCCTGGACGAGTGAAGCGGATTATTCCAAGCTTCCCAAAGCTGATGTAATCCTCGTAACCCATGAACACCGTGACCATTTTGATATGAAAGCAATCGAAACGGTGCAAACTGAAAAAACGGCGCTTGTTTATACCGAACTCTGTGAGGATCAGCTTGAAAAACCTGTGAAGGATGCAATTGTTATGAAAAACGGCGATACCGGAATCATAGGAGGTTTTGAAATCAAGGCTGTACCGGCATACAACATTGTTCACAAGCGTGAGAGCGGCGTACCGTTTCACCCGAAAGGGAACGGTAACGGGTATATTATCTCTTTCGGCGACAAAAAGGTTTATGTTGCCGGAGATACCGAAAACATTCCTAAAATGAAGCAGATACAAGATATTGACATAGCTTTTTTACCTATGAATCTGCCCTATACCATGACACCGGAAATGGTTGCCGATGCCGCAAAGACTTTCAAGCCAAAAATACTGTATCCATATCACTTCGGCGACACAGATACATCACGTATTGTCAATTTACTGAAAGATGTAAAAGGAATTGAGGTACGGATACGTAACATGCCGTAGACTATGACATCATTTCAATCGGAATTCACTTTCTCGTTTTCGGACGGGGTTTTCTGCCGAATTTCGCATCAACACTTTCCTGAGGACGGGTATAAGATTTCTTTGGCTCGGGTGTTTTTGATTTTGAAGCCGGACTGGTCGATGCTCCTATGGTGAATTCTTCCGTTACATCCACGTTATGTTTTGTACTGAAGCAGTGAAATTCATCGATGGCGATTTTTGCATCCACAACCGGGTCAATATCCAATTTGGTACTCGAACGGAGCATGGAAAGTTTTTCTTCATCGTTTTCAATGAGAAAAGTAAACACCGCCGGATGTACAAATATCGTATAGCTCTTCTCTTTTCCGAAAGCAGAGGCGCGTTGAAGCCATCTTTCGATTTTTGATACCGTTGTATCACGTGCCTGCACCATGCCTATACCGTCGCACGTAGGACAGGGCTCGGCAAATGTATGGATCAAACTTGGCCTGACACGCTGCCTGGTCATTTCCATCAGCCCGAATTCGCTAACCTGAGAGATGGTAACTTTTGACCGGTCGTTTTTCAGTGCATCGGCGAAAGTATCCTCAACAGTTTTCCGGTTTTTCATATCCGACATATCTATAAAATCAATGACAATAATACCCCCGATATCTCTCAGCCTGAGCTGGCGGGCTATTTCAATGGCAGACTCGATATTTGTTTCAAGAATTGTCTCTTTCTGATTAGACTTGCCGATAAATTTTCCACTGTTGACATCGATCACGGAGAGCGCCTCAGTCTGATCAAAAACCAGGGATCCTCCTTTTTTTAACTGTGTCTTTCTACTGAAAATATTATCTATGTCCTTTTCAATATCAAAATGATCAAAGACCGGTTCCTTGCCCTTGTAGAGAGTGACCTTATTCATCAGGTTTGGTGAAGTTGTTTTCAGGTAATCACGTATCTCGTTGTAATGTTCCCTGGAATCAACGAATACATGTTCAACATCCTCGCTCAAGAGGTCTCTAATGATACCGGAGGTCATTCCCATTTCCTTGTGGACCAAAGCCGGTACCGGTAAACTTTCGGCTTTTTTCATCAACT
>AQSL01000066.1 GCA_000403035.1 Candidatus Latescibacter anaerobius SCGC AAA252-E07
AAATAATGATATGGACGGGGAATACCGAAGATTACCCCAGTAAAAGCTTCATCTGGAGGTGAAATTTTAATTGATACTATCTCTTGTGCAAAAACCAATGGGCTGGATAACATCAAAATAAACATACTTATTAAAACACTTTTCATCGTACTGCTCCTTGAAATAAAGTTCATCATATAAAACATCACTAAAATAATTTTAACAAAAACCAATTGTGTTTGAATTACTCCTTTTGAAATAAGAGTAATTAATATTAACGGATTAAGAACATCCTACTATCAATTTATTCAAATATACAGTAGCGTCAAGGTAAAATTGAAAAGGGATTATTTAAGGAATTATCTAACTATGCAGAATGTGGAAATTGTGTGTGTAGAGGGTGCAGAACGATACACTTTTTCCGCACCCTCGCTTTTGTAGGTTGTTGTTTTTATTACACCGCATTTCGCAGAAAATGAATGGCAGTCAGGTTTGTGTCAGTTAACCGTAGGTATCTACAATATTGAGGATTTCCCCCGTGGAGGCAACATAACCGGCAATAGATTCATGGTTTATGGGGACAGAAAATGTACTGTAAATCAGTTTTTCACCCGGTTTTAATCTGCTGGAAAACGTGTCATTGTGGGTATAACTGAATAAGAGCGTATCTTCCTGTTTGATATAGATAGAACCCGCATCACAGTTAACAAATTCCCGTGCAGTCTTGAGAATCCGGTCCATAAGGACATCCAGATCCTTTACCTCAGAAATTTCATTACTGAGAAATATCAGGTTCTTAAGTTTTTCCTGTTCGTTTATTTTCATCGTCCATCACGTAAATGTAAGAATGAAATATGTCTTCCTTATTCCCCTATGAACTGCAGGACAAGCTTCCTGGAACGTTTACGAACATCGAAATCAATAAAAATAACCTGCTGCCATGTGCCGAGCGTAAATTCACCGGTAGAGAACGGAAGTGAAAGAGATGGGCCTACCAGGGAAGCGCGTAGATGCGAATGACCGTTCCCATCTCCCCATGCCCTGTCATGATTATATGTTTTTGTTGAGGGGATTATTGTTTCCCACAACTCTTTAAGATCCTCAATAAGTCCCGGTTCAAACTCCACAGTTGTCAAAGCGCCGGTTGCTCCGGGTACGAAGACTGTCAGCAAACCATTCTTCAGTCCCGTTTCCTCCAGCACTTCATGCAAATCGGAGGTAATATTCACCGACTCGGCATTACCATGTGTTGAAAACTCTATATATCTTGTAATGACTGCCATTTAACCAAAAAGATTCATACTATTTTTTCTTGACCATAAAAAACACATTTATATATACATACTGATGCATTGAATAATTGTATTTATTTTTCCGGATTACTCAAACAGAAAATGCATTACTCCTCAATTATGGAAAATAACACATAAATTTATGCTATAGAAGGTGATTCTATCGCCTCGCTTTCATAATGATAATCTAATCTTCAGAAAAGCGCAATTAAGAATTTGTTATTTTTATCGACAGCATACGAGTTCAGTCAGCGTATTTGCCGTTTTTCACTCATAGTAGTATTAAATTGATTTATCCATGCCGACAATCCGGCAAAAATGATAATACCGAGTGAATCGGCTATAAAATCTCCGATTTCACAGGATCTGCCGGGAACAAATAACTGGTGAATCTCGTCGAGCACGGCATACCCTATACCTATACAAAGGCTTGCCAGATAAGGTTTTGAAAAGGAACTTAAAAATCGAAAAGCATGATAAAGAAAAATTCCAAATAATCCAAATTCAATTGCATGAATAAATTTATCATCGAGATCAAAACCGATTTCCGGCAGTTTGTCCCCCGGAAAGGAAGAAAAAATAAAAATAAGCACCGCGAACAGAACAGCCGGTCCCACATGGATAAGCAACTGATTTTTCATTTTATAAGCCATGAACAAGACGGACTTGCTGCGAACCGATTTCGATATACCCTATTGTAAACACCGTTTCCCCCGAATTTCGAAGGCTGTTGGATACATCCTCAACCTCATGTTTATCAACAATAAGAACCATACCAACTCCCATGTTAAAAGTCCGATAAAGCTCTTTTTCGGAAAGATTTCCGGTCTTTTCCAAAAACCGGAATATCGGAGGAACTTCCCACGAATCAATGTCGATAACCGCATTAAGCTCTGCGGGAAGTGAACGGTTTACATTTTCCGGAAATCCACCGCCGGTTATGTGAGCCATTGCATGAATCCCGCCACTACCTATCAGTGGCTGTAAGGAGGGCCCATAGGAACGGTGAACTGCAAGAAGCTCATCAGCAACAGAGCGATCGGTACCGGGCAGTTGGTCCCCGGGGTTCAAACCGGCAATTTCGAAAATGAGTTTACGTGCCAGTGAAAATCCATTTGTATGAAGACCTGTCGATGCAAGACCAAGGATTATATCGTCCTCGCAAACAAGTGAACTATCGAGGATTTCATGCTCCCCGACAACACCAATAATAACTCCCGCGAGGTCATATTCGCCGGCCCGATACATGTCCGGCAATTCAGCCATCTCCCCGCCGATCAGCGCACACTTATTCGTTATGCAGGCGGAAGCTATTCCGGAAATGACAGCCCTGACCATATCATCATCATGTTGTGCATATGCAAGGTAATCAAGGAAAAAAAGCGGCCGGGCACCCATGACAAGAATATCATTGCAGCAGTGATTAACAAGATCCGCACCGACCGTATTGTGTCGGCCGGTCATATATGCGACCTTGAGTTTTGTACCTACTCCATCGGCAGATGAAACAAGCACAGGTTCATTCATTCCCGTGAAATCAGGCTTAAAAAGCCCTCCAAAGGCACCGATATCGGTTAAAACCTCCGGCCTGAACGTGGATCTCACCATTTCTCTGATACCGCGCTTTGTTTTCATTGCGGCTTCAATATCAACACCTGCTTTTTTATATGAGTCAAATTCCATATCGTTCCCCCTGTATGTGGTATAATAATTTTTAATATAGTAAAAAATTTCCTGTCCTTCAAGTCTCCTTTCCATTCCGATGATACCCATTTTCAACTTCAAGCTGAGTCAAAGTTGAAAATTGACGCTCTGGCAAAAAATAATTTTAAAAAACGTATTGAAATGATACATATTAATAGTTATATAGACAAGATATTAGAATGTAAATCTCAATGAAATGAAAATAATTGAAAAAAATGAAAATAATTGTTGGAATTGTTTATTAATTGTTTTATACTAATATACCTAATATTAATTTTTGTAATATTTCTAATAAAAAAACCATTATATTTTTATCATTTAACATGGAGGTTTTTGAGTTGACAAATTTTTCGCCTGAATTAATCCCGGACGGCAGTTTAGAAAAAATGGCCGAAACGTTAAAAGCTGTTGCACATCCAATTCGTTTGCAAATCGTGAATATTCTCATGAACGGTGAACGTTCTGTTGGTGATCTGGTAAGAAGGCTTGGTACAAAACAATCCTTGACCTCACAGCAGCTCAGCATACTCAAATCTCGCGGTGTACTGAGATCCCGCAGAAACGGTAATGTCGTATTTTATTCACTTGAAAATAGCGGTATTAAAAATATTATGACCTCAATATTAACAGAAACAAATCAATAAACGAATAAAATATCTTTCCCGAAAAACCCTGTGTAGTTCATGGGGTTTTTTCATTTTATACAAGAAGACAGGTTTTTTAATAACCGGAATTGTAGTATATGCTTTTTCTCACGTCTCCTTTATACGTCTGGTGAAAAACCACCTTCGTAAAGGAACATGCTGTCAAGGGTCGGTGCGAAGCGTTGATTTACAGGCCTTTGTCTGCAACAAAGTCACCTATTTCAAAACGAGGCGCGTAAAAATACTTTTTCACCGCCCTCTTATACTGAAGATAAACCATTTTATCGCATGAAAGATGCTCTTTTTACATAAACGCATCATGAAATGTCTTGTAGTTAATTCATATTTTAATTATTATTAGACCGTAAAAAAACAGAGTTCAGATAATACCATAATACGGTGATTTTCTTTATTCTGCAATTATAACCTTTATGTATGAGTAGGTTTGATATGGAAAAGTATATACACCCTGAAGCTTTGCTCGGCAATGAGGTAACAATCGGCAGGTATACGGTCATAGAAAAAGGTGCGGTTATTGGTGATGGCTGCAAGATCGGACATCATGTTATCATCCACCGTGATTCAAAAATCGGCGAAAATGTCCGCATCGATGATAATGCTGTGATTGGGAAGCTTCCCATGGCTGCAAAGCGGAGTAAAATAACCAAGGCCGGGCGAACATTGAATCCGGTTGTAATCGGCAGCGATTCCATCATCGGAACCGGTGCAATCGTTTATGCCGGCTCACAAATCCGTAAAGGAGTACTTATCGCGGATACCGCATCGATACGCGAGGATGTAACCATCGGTGAATACACTATAATCGGCCGTAACGCCACAATTGAAAACAAGGTTACCATCGGCGAACGATGCAAGATTCAGACAAACGTCTATATCTGTGCATATTCGGAAATCGGTGATGATTGTTTCATTGCTCCATGTGCTGCGACATCCAATGACAATTATACCGGACGATGGAAAGAACGCACAAAGTATTATCGTGGTGTAACCGTTCGAAACGGCGGACGAATTGCGGTTAATGCAACCATTCTACCCGGAAAAGTAATTCACAGCGATGGAATGGCTGCAGCCGGTTCCGTGGTTACGAAAGATATTCCCGGTGGTGTGATCGTATGTGGCAACCCTGCAAGGAAATTATATGAAGTCCCGGAAAACCAGCTGCTTAAAAACCAAGAGGATTGGCTTTCATGAAAATACCCTTCGTGGATCTTAAGGCACAGTATGCGACTATTCGGAATGAAATCGAAAAAGAGGTAAAGGATGTATTTGAAAGCCAGTATTTTATACTTGGTTCGAAGGTAACGGAATTTGAGGACAAAATTGCTCGCTATTGCGGGTCATCACATGCAATAGGATGCGCCTCCGGAACGGATGCTATTCTACTTGCGTTAATGGCGCTGAATGTGGGCCCCGGAGATGAAATTATAACGACTCCTTACACCTTCTTCTCCACCAGCGGTTCGATTGTAAGGCTTGGTGCGAAACCGGTCTTTTGCGATATAAATCCCGAAACCTTTAATATCAACCCGGAAGGGATAGAATCCCTGATAACAGAAAAAACAAAAGCAATTCTCGTCGTTCATCTGTATGGCCTGATGGCCGATATGGACAGGATACATGACATTGCACAAAACCATAACCTACCGGTCATCGAGGATGCTGCCCAGGCGATAGGTTCGGCAATAAAAGATATGAAAGCGGGAACGCTGGGCGCAATGGGATGTTTCTCGTTTTTCCCGACAAAGAATCTCGGCGGCGCCGGTGATGGCGGTATGGTTGTGACCGACGATGACGGACTTGCTGAGAAAGTAAGCATTCTGAGAGTACATGGCTCGAATCCAAAGTATTATCATTCTATGATCGGTATCAACTCACGTCTCGATGCACTTCAGGCGGCGGTTCTCCGGACAAAGATGAACTATCTCGACACCTGGTCGGGAAAACGAAGGGAGAATGCCTCTCTCTATAACCATATGTTGGAAGAAAAGGGACTCTCCGATTTTGTTGTCGCACCGATTATTCCGGAAGGGTATACTCATATTTTCAACCAGTATGTACTACGGGTTGACCGACGTAATGAATTGAGGGAACATCTCAAAAATCAGGATATTGGCACCGAAATTTATTATCCGGTTCCGCTTCATCTCCAGGAATGTTTCGCGTATCTCGGCTATAAAACAGGAGATTTCCCGGTGAGCGAGGAAGCTGCCGATACAACGCTTGCATTGCCGATATACCCGGAACTTACCGATGAGATGCAGGAATATGTTGTTGATTCCATTGCAGCTTTTTACCGGTAACATGAAGGATTCCGTTCATGACCATGATAATGTAACCTGTAGTTGGTAAACGTATTATGAAAATCTGCCACATTACTTCGGTACACATACCTTTCGATACCAGAATTTTTTATAAAGAATGTAAAAGTCTTGCCAGGGCGGGTTACGATGTTCATCTGGTTGCCAAACATGACCGGGATGAAGTAATCGACGGTATTTCCATTCATGCAGTCCCTGTCAGGCAGAGCAAGATAAAAAGGATGATATGTACCACATGGGATGTTTATAAAAAGGCGCTTCAAATCGATTCTGAAACGTACCATTTTCATGATCCGGAGTTAATTTTTATCGGCATTCTATTAAAAATTCGGGGTAAAAAGGTTCTCTACGATGTTCATGAGGATTACCCCAACTATATATGTTATAAAGACACTATCCCCCGATTATTCAGAAAACCCGCAGCATGGATAACAGGAATAATTGAAAAATATTCGGCCGGTTTTTTTGACACGATTGTTACCGTTACCCCGAAAACATATACCCGATTTAAAGCATACAATGAGAATACTGTCGAGGTATGTAATTTCCCCTGCCTTGATGAACTTTCCTCAGGTATTGATGAGAATCCGTGGGAAAACCGTTCCGATTCGGTTACCTATGTGGGTTCCCTGACATTGGACCGCGGTATCAAGGAGATGGTTCAGGCTGTCGGACTTGCACAGAAAAAAAAGCCGGTGAAATTCATTCTCGGGGGTTCGTTTCCAACCGATTCCGTAGAAAACAATATCAAGAGCATGCCCGAATTTAACTTCGTAGATTACAGGGGTTTTATGTCAAGAGAGGATGTTGCAAAAGCGCTCTCGGAAGTCAAAGCGGGTATAGTCTTTACATATCCGAATTCTCACCATAAAAATACCTATATGACCAAACTTTTCGAATATATGTCGGCTGGTGTTCCGGTTATAGCATCGGACTTTCCGCTCTGGCGTAAAATAGTGGATGGAGCACACTGCGGAGTGCTGGTCGAGCCAATGAACATCGAAGCTCTGGCGGATGCGATTGTATTCATGCTCGAGAATCCTGAAAAAGCCCGTGAAATGGGGAAAAACGGAAGAAGGGCAATCGAGGAAAAGTATACCTGGGAAAATGAAACTATCAAATTATTAAGCGTGTATAAGGATTTGACAGAGCAAAGGTAAATATTTATAATTCGTTATTGTACAATTCATGAATTGTCCCACAATTTCAGGACATTAAAGGACACTGA
>AQSL01000067.1 GCA_000403035.1 Candidatus Latescibacter anaerobius SCGC AAA252-E07
CACCCCCTCGTTCCCCCTCTCTTGAAAAGAGAGGGGGATGACCACCCTGCCTAAATTTCCCTTCTCTTGTCAAGAGAAGGGATTATGGGATGAGTTCGGGAGTTGGGTGGTGGAAAAAGCTGTTCTAACTTTATAAGCCTTTATATTATTATGTTACTGTCAAGGGCAAGACAAACCGGCCATACATAAAACATAGTATGTATCATTGATTTATCACATGTAATAGATGCGTACTATGCTTGTATATTCTTCAGTGCAGGCCGACCCTTGACAGCCCATTAGCCCAGAGGTATGAGTTTTACACAAAGCTTCTAAGAAATACTGCCAGAACAGGGTTGGCGCCTCTTCATTGAAAGGAGTCGGGGGCACATGGTAAACCGTTCCACAGGGTCAGATATCGTGAGAACGCGTATCATTCCGGGAAGTGCCTGCGCTCCTTTCCCTCACCGGAACAAGACGCTCATCTCCCGAAGACATGCCTCTGTTTCCACCGACATGATATCCTCTGCGCTTTCAGGAAGACTTGGCCGCACCGCGCAGAAAATCCGCCCTCTCAATGAAGGCAAGGGTTCCTGCCTGTTTATCATACATGATAGCGAGGACAGACGTTTGGTTGTAAAGATCGGTCTGTTTGGCGACCACCATGCCATTGTACAGGAGGCGCTCTTTACCGCGATTGTTGCATCCTGTACCGGGGATATTCCTGTTCCGGCGACATATGTCCTGGATTTATCGGGGGGAATAATCCCCTGGCCGTACAGCATTCTTGAATGGTTGCCGGGAAAATCCATACTGAACATCGTATCGAAAGGGCCTGTTACCGATATACAGCGGTATTTTGGCCGGATTGGCAACTGCATACGACTCATACATGATATCACTCTTCCGACCCGCGGGTATGGAGACCAGACGCAGGAGTGTCTCGATGCATTTACCGCCACAGGGACGGTTCCAAATCCGCTGCGGGGCAGTACCAAAAGAGCTTCCGAGCGATATGTGCTTCCGGGTCGTACGACAGCGCAGGCACTCTTCGAATCTTCCGTCATCACTGAACGAGACCATGCCGCACTTATGTCACTGCTGAACGGCGAAATGCCTGAATGCAGTGAACGGGTAATCCTGCACGGGGACATGTCGATGGGAAATTTTCTGGTTCACCGGAACAGACTGACCGGTGTGCTGGATGGAACGGCGGCGACAGGTTGCCGGCTTGAGGAGCTTGCAGATGCGCAGGTTTTTCTATGCGCTCTGAAACGGCACTTTCCTTCGTTTTCGGCGGATGAAGCTTTCAGGGCTTTTCTCGGAGGGTACGGTTTGGACTCCGAAACAATTACCCATGACCGGGAATACCGTTTTTTTCTGATACTCAAACTTATCGGTCATATCGGAACATTGTTTGAAGCAAAAAGAGTGAAACAGATTCCGTACTTTGTGGCATTACTCCGGGAATATGTGTGATCTCCTCAGATATTGCATACCATTCCTATATATACCCATGTAATGTTTGATTCATTGCAATCGGTAGGGACAAGTTATAATCTATCCCTGCTGCATATATGCATATAATCGTGGTGATTGAAAGCGCTTGACTTTTCGAAGAATATGTATATATTTGTATATTGAAATGAACAAGAGCAGGTCATTGGAGGTAAAGTTGTGTGGGGATTCCAATGTAAAGTGCTTTGATCGTAACTAATGCCTCCATTTATTTGAAGATGGATATTATAACAGTTAAGGACTTACTTGGCCATAAGGACGTCAAAACGACAATGATTTACACTCACGTATTAAATCGAGGTGGAAGGGGCGTGATAAGCCCTGCAGATAATTTATAAGAAATGATGTCTTATTGGGAGTTTTATCCGGACTGTAGAAGATTCCTGCTAAATGAGTGATATTACATGTATTTTTCAGATTTTTTGTTAGGGTCTTATATAGCTAAAATAGGTGTATAGAGGTTCTTAGCATAGAAACTATATAAGCCTTGGTTATGTAGAAAAAGAAGAAAATGACACAAGATGGAAAAATAAATGCAAAGGCGACACAAATTAATTAAAGATTTGCCTTGACTATTTAGAGATATTCAATAAGTTAGGGGGGAGTAAAGAGTAAGTATAAATATATAATAATCTTATGGTTAATATAAATAACAAAAATAAATTGCAATAAAGACCACCGACTATAAGAAATCAATGAAAGGGATTAGTGATTTCATAAACAACCGGACCATACTTAGATTTTGTTTTAATACAAATGAAATATTTAAGGATAAGGTAATAAAAGCAGGCTATAAACCTTGTAAATTATGTAAACTTTGATAGGAAGATATAATGGTATTTGGAATCTTTGTGATACTGATACCTCTTGCAATCTATTTGATTGCCGGAATGGTTGCAAAAAAGGATATCAAAAATCCAGACGATTTTTATATTGCGTATAAGAAGGTTGGCACTACTCCATTTGCCAACTCGTCTATTGCGTATGGCTTTCAGGTTGCGACAGTTTACCCCTTTATCATTTGGGCAGCGACAGGCTCGATTTCACTCGCTCTTGCCAATTCGTTTTTTTGGGGTGTGGGTATCCTTATCTTCTCATTAGTAATACCAAAACTTAGTGAGTTTATCGGAACAGATAAAACGTTACATGGCTTCTTGGGCGAAAAATATAAAAGCACAGGACTCAGAATCACAACTTCATATTTGACGTTTATAGGAATTGCCGGTGTGGCGCTTGCGGAAATCGTATGGGGCTCATCATTATTGTCGATATTGATAGGTGATTCAAAGATCGCTATGTATCTTGTTTTATTCTTTATGATTTTTTATGTTTTACTCTATATATTGAGAGGTGGGCAACTAAGTTCAATTAGAACCGACCAAATCCAGCTAATCTTCTCCTATATTGGTATTTTTGTCATAATAGGTTACTCGATTTTCGTATTGATAAAGAATAGTGTTACTTTGAATTTTTCCGCTTCTTTTAGTTTGATCATTCTATTTTTCTCTTTGGCCGGGATTTTATTCTATCGCAAGTTCCGTTTCTTAAAGCCAGAAACTTCCAAGAGCAAAACCACGACAATTATGAAGTTAACTAATATCTTTATTTCCGGACTATTCATAATCGTTATTTGCCTCGCGTTATTTTCTTTGCCAAAGCTCAATTTTGCAGGTGCGGAAGACAGTCTTAGTATTGCTAATTCCGGGATTATGATGCTGATTGCTCTTATTCTAATGCCGCTTCTAGCGCAATTTTGCGATATGACAAATTGGCAACGTATTCTCGCTGTTGAAATCGGTGACAAGACTAACAAAAAGGAGGTTATAAATAACATAACTAAAGGCTTAAGAGTTTATGGTTTCGAATCCCCATTTTCCTGGTTTTCGGTAATTGCTTTAGGTGCCCTTGTCGCGTTGGCATTCCCCAGTGTTATAGCGAATGGTGACCCATTTTACAATATTCCTAACTTGCTGGTTTCTTCTGCAATATGGTACGAGCAATTATTCGGATATGCCTTTATCGTAAGCATTCTTGCAATTATGCTTTCAACTGTCGATTCAGCCATCGCTGCAATTATGTTTACTTTTACTTATGATTCATTTCCCTTTTCAAGAGAGATATTGGATTCAAAAGATAATGATAAAATTGAAAAAAATACTCGAGGAATATTAGCAATTGGCAAGTTAGTTACCGTGCTATTGATTCTGTTCTTGTTGCTTTATGTCTTCATAGACAGTTATGGATTTGGTGGGTATAAATTTATTGGCATGCTTTTCGCATTTTATACTGCTCAGCTATCTTTCGCAATTCCAGTAATCGGAGCAATCTTGCTTAAGTCTTTACCCCGAAAGGGATTTGTTATTGTCAGCATAATTACAAGTGCAGCATTTGGTGTCCTATCAGGAGTATTGGTAACAATAAAAAATCTTGAAAGTTTACAATGGGTGCCAATTATTGGAACAATTGTGATAAGTTTAATAGTCTATAGCATAGGATTATTGGGAGCAAAGAATAATGAATAATATTCCTGAAACATACATTGTCATATTTGTTGCTAATCCCTGTTTGTTTTGCATCATAAATTATGGTATTAATATGTTATTCCTTGAAGATTTCGAACCATATAATAAATTGGCCGATATTCGTAGTTTCAATAATCTTAGAATCCCCGATGGGAATGGTTTTAAACGATATCTTGCTGCAATACAATACGAACAGTTAAAGAGGAAACTTTTAAATATTTTTGAACCACAAATTAAAATTTTGGGATTTATCATTTATTGTGTTGTCGTTTGCGTCATCTTGTATGTAAACAATAATATATCAATATTATTATTAGCAATATTAGCATGCATTGTGAATGTATACTTTGTACAGTTAGGTTTTCAGGTTAAGTTATTAGAAAGACAAATAGGAGGACACTAATGCTTTGTGGATTCAACGAAAAAATGCTGAAAGCATTATCAGATTTCAGTGAAGGATTAGTGGAGCATGGTCTGATATTCCGTTCAGATAAGAATGGTGAGACAATAGACCAAGCAATCAAACGAGAAATCTCTGATATGGCAAGATTCTTATCTGAAATTAATCGAATTGATGATAGCGCTAAAAGAATTCTTACTGAAGGCATTGTCAGATATGCTATGGGCTTTTATCTGATAATGAGAAAAAGCGATATCGAAGATTACAAAGAGCTAATCGAGAAAATCGGTGAATACTTCCATTTCATGGATGATAAGTATTACTCTGAATTGGAAGGAAAACCAGATGATATGAAAGAATTAGCAGAATTTCTTGATAAAAAGAAAATATAACTTGGTTTCATGTTTGTAAGTGTAATAATATCAGCATGTACGCCTAACCAGTCACTCCACCTGACCGCCAACAGCTCTGCGGTTTTTGAAATGTCCTCCCCCGCATTAAAGCAGGTGGTTTTTCAAAGTTCAGTGCCCCGCAATGTTGGCGGAAGGTGAGCTTGGTCGTCAGGCCGATAAAGGAGAATAAAGAAATTATTAACCGGGAATAAGCTATTTCAAGACAAGATCCCTGACCCGGCAAAATTCCGATGTGCCATCGGGTCCTTCTATGGTGAGAACGACAATCATTTCACCCGCTTTTGTGTACTGATGCATAGGATTCTGTTCATGTGAAGATGTGCCATCGCCGAAATCCCATGTCCATTTGGTAATCGTTCCGTATGACTGATCTTTAAAGGCAACGAGACGCCTGTCCAGATCAACTACTTGAAATACCCAGTGCGCCTCGAACGGTTTACGGAAACGCTTCTCGAGGGGCATAAGCCTGAAAGCGCATAAATTGGTCGCATCGCCGTACATTTCCGTTTTATGGGAAAGGTTGTAAAACCCTTCATATTGTCCCGGACCGTCGTAATCGAGTACCGACCATGAAATCCCGACAATTTTGTTTTCCCCGAGCTGAGAAAGAACCGCCCTGTCAGGAGCATCATAGGGCGCGTAATCGAACGGGGTTATCCAGAATTCAAGAACGAGTTTGCCGCTCTCTCCATGTTTAAAATCGTAAGAATAGGCGTAATTTGCATAGGGAAGGTCTTTCGTATACTGGGGACAGCCCCAGACAAAATTCCAATCCTTGTTTGCCGGAGGGGTGAAAATATGGTAATTCTGCGCATGAACGCCGTGAAAGGTGAAGTGGAGCTCCTCTTCGCTGAGAATATCTTTGTTTGGGTTCATCTGTTTAATAAAGGGTCCTCCCGAAAGATCGCCGTCAACGACGAGTTCAAAAATATCGGTGTGAAGTGAGTTGAGAGCGAAATCCCAGAATTCGTCGTATCCTTCATAGAGAAAATAGAGTCTGTTCAAGCCCTTTACCCAGCCGACACGAACCGTAACATCGATATCCTGCGTATTAATGTTTGTTCCGATGCCTTTCACCGTATCGTTCAGCTGATCGGTACCGATTTTATATTCATCACCGACAATGTCCCAGTCATCTGTGTTACCGTCAATACGTGGGATCATAGTACGATGGAACTGGAATACCTTGAATTCAATTCCCGGACGTTCCAGCGCAGGCGCATGAGAGGCTATCGTACAAGAAACTAACATTGCGAACAAGATAGTTCTGAACATGAAAAAAATATCTCCTTTTATTATACGATGTTAAGGTTCATGAAAAATAATTTTTCTGACAGGATAACAGGATGAATCAGTAAGAAAACGATAGTATTCGTGATCGAGAAAAAAGTATTACCATATCGAAGCCAGTTCATAAACCTCCAAAGATTCAATTTTCGTAGTGCCGTTTTTGCTGAACACTTCCAGCGATTTGTTCTCATCTTCAGGAATGATACCGATGGGCATGTAAACCAGTCCCTCACGTGCGAATAGTTCAATTGAAGCCCTGTCGACGATAATTCTCAGGCTGATGCGGCCGTTTTCAGGTTTCAGAGAGGCGCTGTGGTTATGACAGGACAGTGTTTGCTCAACAGCATTGTATACCACCGGAACGCCGCGGATATTCAAACCGCATTCGGTCGCTTTCCCGACTGTTATATCGGCCCTGATGTCGAACAAATCGCCTGAGACGGATGACAGGGGATTCTCGCCCGGAGCGACCTCAAGGGACTTCCACGAATGCGCTTTACCGTAAAGGTTTTCTATCTCCCGCACCGGCTCACTGAACATCCGGATGCCGTCCTCCGTGGTCCGGAGTGTCAGTTCAACCGGGAATCCCATCTGCTGGTTGAACGGCATGCCGGTCATGGCGCAGCGGAGCCAGGAAATCTGAATCCGGCGGCCTTCGGATTGCGGAATGTCGCTGTATGACTGCGCCGCGTAGGCGGTCCCCCCGTCATATAAACGAATCGCGTTGCCTTCCGGTTTGAACCCGGTCCCGTCGAACGTACCGAGGACATAGCTGCCGTTCGCTCCCCAGAACACCCATTTCTTGTTGTTCGGATCGCCGTCGACCGGAAGCTCGAAAATATCGGGGCACTCGCTGCATCCGGGTATCGTGATGTCGCCGATTCTCTTCCACACTTTGAGATCGGGCGAGGTGAATAACGTATAATCGTTCTTTGTCAGGTACAACGCCATGACCCACCGGCTTGTCGGCTTGTGCCAGATCACCTTGGGATCGCGGTTGGAATCGATGATGTGGCCGATGACCGGATTGTCTGCGTACTTTATGAGTGTGCGGCCGCGGTCGGTGCTGTAGGCAATGCTCTGGGTAAACGGCACTTCTTTCATCGCGTCAGGGCTACCCGCCGATGTGTAGAAGCAGACGATCGTCTTCTCATCCCCGGCTTGAAATCCGGCTGTGTTCTTCCAGTCAACAACCGCCGACCCGGAAAAGATGGTGCCCAGTTCGTCGGGATAGACAGCATCGCCGAAGTCTGTCCAGTGCACGAGGTCGGTGCTGACTGCGTGTCCCCAGTGCATGTTGCCCCAGTTCCAGCCGTACGGATTATGCTGGTAGAACAGGTGATACTCGCCGTCGTAGAAAACCAGCCCGTTCGGATCGTTGTTCCATCCACGGTGTGAAGTGAAATGGAACTGCGGACGGTATTTTTCACGGTAGAGGTTTTCACTTCCCGTAATAGAATCGCTCTGGATTATGCTGTCCAGTATCTGCGGGTTGCTTTTCCAATGCTGTGATACCTGGAGAAGAGCTTTTTTGCCCCTGAACTTTTTTACATCTATGAAAACCCAGAAATCTATCTCATCATCAGCCAGTTCGATATCAAAATCATCAATAATACCACCGTCAACAATACATTTCATTCTTCTTTTTTCC
>AQSL01000068.1 GCA_000403035.1 Candidatus Latescibacter anaerobius SCGC AAA252-E07
AGAAGGGAAATTTAGGCAGGGTGGTCATCCCCCTCTCTTTTCAAGAGAGGGGGAACGAGGGGGTGAGTTATTAAAAAACAACTACTTAAAAACTGGCAGTTTGTTAATTTCTGCATGTTTGCTGTTTTAAACAGATAACCGTTATAATATATTTCATACAGGGGTGCGTGAAAAGACTTTTCGCCGCCCTTTCGGCACACCCTTTATAAACCACGCAACACGAACAACAAATAGTTTGTAATCCACTCGTCACCGGATAAACTTACGAGAGAGGCATTTCGAAAATTCAGATTATAGTTGCCAAACCAAAATATCCACTATATTTTAATATTATTACTGTTATCATAAGCTTTGTAACCTGTGAGTAATACGTCCGTAGAGATTTTTTTTGAAAGCTCCACCATCTGTGATGGGAGTCCGGTTTCTATGTCCAACTGGCAGGATATTTATAATAAACGTTTAATGAGCGCTGGTGATGCTATCGGGAAAATCCACAGCGGAAGCCGTGTGTTTCTCGGTTCCGGGTGTGCAGAACCCCAGCATCTGCTGTATGAACTTGTAAACCAGGGCGGAAACACCGACCGTCTCCATGATGTAGAAATTGTTCACATACTTACGATTGGAAATGCACCGCATGCAGAGCGAAGATTCGCCCGTCATTTCCGGCACAATTCATTATTCGTGGGAAGCGGTGTCCGGGATGCAGTGTACGAGGGTGTCGCCGATTACACACCCATTTTTCTCTCCGAGATACCGGGCATGCTCAGAAGCGGTCGAATGCCCCTTGATGCGGCACTTCTTCAGGTAAGCACGCCGGACCGTTACGGCTTCTGTTCCTTTGGAATTTCTGTTGAGGCACATAAAGCTGCTGCCGAAGCGGCAGAGCTGGTCATTGCACAGGTCAATCCGCAAATGCCCCGTACCCTCGGTAACAGCTTTATCCATGTGAACGAACTGGACTGTGTAGTCGAGCATGAAGAGGAACTCATCGAGGTTCCGCCTTCACCTCCTGACGAAGTCTCGAAATCTATTGCACGTTATATTACCCGTCTTGTTGAAAATGGGTCCACCATTCAGGTGGGCATCGGTAAAATTCCCAATGCTGTTCTGCACTATCTTGCAGATAAAAAAGACCTGGGAGTACATACCGAGATGATCTCCGATGGTATTATTGACCTTATTGAAGCCGGCGTCGTTAATAACTCGAAAAAAACCTTCCATCCGGGAAAGATTCTCGCCGCATACTGTATCGGAACCCGCCGTCTTTACGATTATGTTGATAACAATCCCATGTTTGAATTTCACCCCACCGACTATAACTCATGGCCCATAAATATTGCAAAGAACAGGAAAATGGTTGCAATCAACACCGCACTCGAAGTCGATTTGACAGGTCAGGTGTGTGCCGGATCTCTCGGCTATAAAATCTACAGCGGCATCGGAGGCCAGGCGGATTTCATGCGTGGAGCCGCTCTTGCGCCGGAGGGCAAACCAATCATTGCACTTCCATCCACAGCGAAAAAAGGGACGGTTTCACGTATTGTGCCGCACCTGACCGAGGGTGCAGGTGTCGTAACCACACGTGGTGATGTCCACTATATCGCAACAGAGTACGGTGTTGCCTATCTCCACGGAAAGAGTATCCGTGAACGGGCTGTGTCTCTCATCAACATCGCCCACCCGAAGTTCAGGGATGAGTTAATGGCTCAGGCAAAGGCTCTCAAATACCTGTTCGAAGATCAGATCATCCACTGCGAGGCTGTGTATCCGTTTGAAATTGAGCATTCCATGAATTTCGGGGATATAGAACTGTTTTTCCGGCCTGTCAAACCAAGCGATGAACGTCTGCTGCAGGAATTTCTCTACCATCTCTCAGAAAAGTCTGTTTACCAGCGTTTCTTCCAGAATATGAAGGCATTTCCCCATGACCTCGCCCAGAACATGGTTGCCCTTGATCACCGTGAAAAAATGGGTATTGTCGGTGTTCTCGGTAATCCGGGTAACGTCCGGATTATCGCCAACGGTCAATGGATACTCGATGTAAACAGGAATACTGCCGAGGTTGCATTTGCGGTAGCTGATAAATATCAACGAAGAGGCATCGGCACACACCTCCTCAAATTAATGATGCGTATCGCAAAAGAACAGAGGATTCACGGGTTTGAAGCCTCGGTTATCGGCGGCAATGTCGCTATGATGAATGTTTTTAAAAAGAGTTCTTGCGTACTGCATACGAAATACGATTCTGGAATGTATACCCTCTCGTTCTGCTTCGATGAAAGAATTACCTCCTAGAAAACTCCTCCGGTTTTTCAGCAGAAGATGAGCAAAACAACCTCATACCGGATACCAGGCAGTATTTTAAAAAATCAAACTCTTTTGGTGCGGATACAGAGCGGTTCCTGCAGAAATTATTTGAGAAAAAAGAGCTTACAAGAAACGTGAAATAAAAAAGAATCAACGCTTTCTTTCTCTTTTTGTGTTGACATTTTTCCATGCGGCTGACACCTGTTCCGGAGGTGTGGGATTGATAACTTTCCGGTTATCAGAGATTCTTGCCGGGCGGTAATCACCCTGCGCCGCCAGATTTTCCAGCAAACTATGTGAGCGAACGTCATAGTAGGCCAGGAGCGGCTCGAGGCCCTTGCTTTCACGCAATGCCGGAATCACAGCCCAGACACCGGGCCTGCGGTTGGAAAGAAGCCATCTCAACGACCCCTCGGTCAGGTCGGGCAGATCACACGCCGTAATAAGCCAGGATACAGAGGGCACCCAGCGCATGGCGGCAAGTATTCCGGACATGGGACCCCGGATGACCGGCACATCGGGCAGACGGATAATACCGTTCAACTTCTCCGGAATTTCTCCGGCGCCGACAACAACCACCTTTTCCACAACGCTCTTCATCAGGTCGATGGTAGTTTCAAGCCATGTTTTTCCTTGCTCGCAAATGAGATGCTTGGGCATACCCATACGTGAGCTGTCACCGCCGATAAGAACACACCCATACACCGGTGTTTTCAGCCACTGTTCCGGAAGCCACCCGTTAAGTATCGACATCACAGTACCGGCACGGTCGATGGTACGCGGCAGGACCGCAGTCATTCCATCCGCACCATTCGGGGGCTCACTCTCACCCTCTGAGAGAAGCCACACCTTCGATATCGGCGCGTTCCCTCTTCCCTCAACGAGTACAAGATCATAGTGACAGCACAACGAAAGCAATGTGGGCGATAATTCGAAGTTATCCGGTGCATGAAACCGGAAAAATGTTTCGTGATGTCCCTGGAGATAGACATCGGCGCCGGATTTGAAAAACCTGTCGCTGTCTTTACCGGGATGGTCGACAGCAACCCCGTGAGCGCCATGTTTAACAACAGCAACCTTCAGCCCCTGTGCAGACAGGCGCAAAACAAGCTGCTCGATAAGGATTGTTTTCCCGGCACCGCTGTGCCCGTAAATACCGAAACATGGTAGATCAGCAAGCATAAAAATCACGTATAATTGGAACGGGTAACGTTACAAGATTTGGTATTCAAACAGCTCTTTCTTTCGACGGCGAAACGTTCATTCTCCGTTCAGTTGTATATATATCGAGCAGAAAGCTTCGAGAATGTGGATTTTAAAGGTTTTACAAACCATCATGAAACAAACCGATTGTTTCACACCGCCTTTTCCTTCACCGGAAATTCTTTCAGCTGTTCATACGAGAAAACAGGGCCGTCCACACAGACAAACTTCATACCGATGTTGCAGTGTCCGCATTTGCCAATCCCGCATTTCATGTAGCGTTCAAGGGTAACAAAGATATTTTGAGGCATGAACCCCGACTGGAGGAGTTTCACAATAACAAATTTAATCATGACCGGCGGGCCGCAGACAAATGCGGCACTGTTATGGGGAGACATGTCGGTTTTATCCCATAACTTTGTTACCACTCCGATATTTCCGGTCCAGGTTTCATCAGGAGTATCAACGGTGAGAAGAACTTCGGTCTCAGAGATTTCCTGCCATTCTGTAAGCTCTTCCTTGAAACAGAGTTCATCCGGCGTTTTGGAGCCGTACAGTATCGTAATCCTCCCGAAATCTTTACGATTCTCAAATACAGCGTTTATCAGACTTCTCAGAGGGGGCAAACCGATACCTCCGGCAATGAAAAACAGGTTTTTTCCCCCGGTCTCTTCGAACGGAAACGAATTGCCATAGGGGCCTCTGATATACAACCTGTCGCCGGGCTTCAAATCATTAATCGCCCTTGTTAGTTTCCCGGCAGACCGTATGGTGAACTCAAGATACCCCTGACGTCCGGGAGATGATGTTATGGATATGGGCGCTTCCCCGATCCCCGGTAAAGACACCTCGGCAAACTGTCCCGGTTTATAGGTAAAAACATCGGCTGCAGCGCTGTCTTCGAATACCACTCTATGCGTTATTGTGTCAAAACTCTCACGTTGCATCGAATCGATACGAACCGGAAAAGGAATATACTCATTTTTCATGTTTTGACCGCCTCTTCAATAACCTGAATAATACCGATATCGACAGGACAGCTTGCAAGACATCTGCCGCACCCGACACAACCGCTCATACCGGTTGTGAGATAATCATACTTGAGTTTATGTTCATATCTTCTGGAAATCCTGACAGCTTTCTGTTGACGGGGGTTGTGCCCGCTTGCTTCACGGGTATATCCCTCGAATACACAGGCATCCCAGTTACGGTATCTCGTACCTTTCCCGGACTTCTGAACATCAAACACATTAAAACAGGTACAGGTAGGGCAGACATAAAGACATCCCCCGCATAAGATACACCGTTCGGCAATTCTCTCGTACGTTTCTTGAGGTATTTTGTCCTCGCAGAACATGTTCACCGCTTTTTTGAAATCCACGTTTCTTTTCACAGCATCCCCAGCGGCCTTTTTTGCATTTTCTGCACGGGCTGACAGGTCTTCCGGGGCATCCTCAAAATAGCCGCTGTAAACTGCAACAAACTCCCCGCCTTTTTCCGAACCAATCTCAACATAATACGAATCGCCAATATCGGTCATTTGAAGGTCGTAACCGTCTTTGAGAAACGGCCCCGTTTCAGTCGATGTACAGAAACATTCCCTCGGCGGTGTCTTGCACCCGACAAGCACAAGCAGTCTGTCTTCCGTTCTGTTCAGATAGTAGATATCCTCAAAATTTCTTTGGAAAAATGCATCAACGAACAGCATCCCTTTGAGGTCGCATGCCCGTATGCCGAATACAAGCTTTCCGGAAGGCTGCGGGACGGTCTCGGTAATCGTTGTTTCCTGAAACTCGAACAGCGATTCCAGTTGCGGGAAACCGATCGTTTTGGGCGGGATTACAAGCTCTTTATAGTCCAGGTTCATCCGGTCAAGAGATTCGCTTCTATTGTCATCGGTGAGTTTCACGAAATGGACATCTCCTGCCATGTTTTCCACCGGGACATAGGTTTCCCGCTCCCCCGAAGCTTCCAGGCAGAGATCCCTGATTCTATCCTTTTTCAGTACACATGATTTCATTGTTCACATTTCTCGATTTTTACCGCACACACTTTATATTCCGGGATCTTTGCAACAGGATCCAGGGCAGGATTTGTCAGGATATTTGCCGATGCCTCGTAAAAATGGAACGGCATGAAAACGGCGCCCTCTTTCACCTTCCCGGTTATCTTCGCCGGAGTCACAATCTCACCTCGCCTTGATGAAACTTTCACGCGTTCATGATTGGTTATATTGAGCCGCTCCGCATCGCGCGGACTTATTTCGATATATCCGCCGGGGACCTCACGGTGCAGTGTCGAGGTACGGCGTGTCATTGTCCCGGTGTGCCAGTGCCAGTAAACACGCCCCGTACTCAAAGTAAAGGGATACTCATCGTCCGGGAGTTCATCCGGGGGAATGTATTCGCATGGATTGAAGCTCCCTTTCCCCCGTGTGAAAGCGCCCTTGTGAAGGTACGGCGTGCCCGGGTGATCCTTTCCGGGGCAGGGCCACTGCAGCCCGAACGGCTCGATACGGTCATAGCTTATCCCGCCATATATGGGTGTCAGACTCGCAATTTCATCCATAACCTCGGACGGATGACGGTAATCCATCCCGTCATAACCGCACTGCCGGGCAATCTCGCATAGTATTTCCCAGTCGGCTTTCGATTCACCAACCGGCTCTATTGCCTTGCGGATTCTTTCTATCCTCCGCTCCGTATTCGTAAATGTGCCGTCTTTCCCGGCAAAACTTGCGGCAGGCAGCACCACATCCGCATACTCTGCCGTATCGGAAAGAAAAATATCTTGGACAACGAGGAATTCGACATTCTCAAGAGCTTTCCGCACATGATTCGCATCGGGATCGCTCAGCACGGGATTTTCACCCATGATATAAAGACCCGCAACATCGCCCTCATACGCCCGGTCAATCATTTCCGTAACGGTCAGACCGACATTCGATGGAAGACGTTCAATTCCCCAGGCTTTTTCGAACTTTGCCCTTACAGCGTCATCAGTCACCGACTGGTAGCCGGAATACACATTCGGAAGCGCCCCCATATCGCATGCCCCCTGAACATTATTCTGGCCCCGGAGGGGATTAACACCGGTTGACGGGAATCCCACATGGCCGGTCAGCATCGCAAGATTCGCCAGGGATTTGACATTGTCCACTCCCGTGGTATGCTGGGTAATTCCCATGGAGTAGACAATCATTGCTTTCTTGCTCTGTGCATAGAGTCGCGCTGCCTCGACGAGACTGTCGGCGGGTATGGAAGTTATGCGTTCGACATACTCTGGCGTATATTTTTTGACCATACGATCGAGTTCTTCGAAATGCTCTGTCCTCTGTTCAACATAATCCCTGTCATGCAGGTCCTCGTCAATAATGACATGCATCATTCCGTTTATCCATGCGACATCGGTGCCGTTATCCTGGGCAAGGTACACCGTCGCGAATTGAGCCAGAGCTATCTTTCTCGGGTCAACAACAATCAATCCGGCGCCCCTGTCAAGAACGGCGTTCAGTATCCTCGAGCCAATGAGCGGATGCTGTTCGGTCGTATCCGAACCGGTTACCAGAAACAGGTCGGCTTCCTCGAATTCGTTTATCGAATTTGTCATGGCACCCGAACCAAACGCCGCTTTCAGACCGACCACTGTCGATGCATGACAGAGACGGGCACAGTGATCGATATTATTGGACCCGAATACCGCTCTCGCCAGCTTCATCATGAGGTAATTTTCCTCGTTGGTCGTCTTGGCGGAACTGAGGAAACACAGCGCATCGGAACCGTGCTTCACTTTGAGCGCCAGAAGCCTGTCGGTAACCAGCTCGAGGGCATGATCCCAGCTTACCTCTTTAAAACCGCCGTTTTCTTTCACCAGGGGAGATGTGAGTCTGTCCGGCCTGTTGATAAACTCGTAGGCATTCCAGCCCTTGACACAGAGCGCACCCTTCGACACGGGATGGTTGCCGCTCGGATACGAGCCGATTACCCTGCTGTTTTCCGCATCAAGATAGAGCCCGCAGCCGCAACCGCAGTAAATGCATGTGGTCAAAATTCTTTGCATGGGGATTCATGGTTACCTATAAAATTGTTTCATAGATGTTTCTTCAGCGTTATTTTTCTACAATCCGGATGTGATTTTCAACCCCTCACACTACCCCGTAACTCACCCCTCGTTCCCCTCTCTACAAGCAGAGAGGGGATGACCACACACTTCCAGGTTCCCCCTCTCTATTCATAGCAAGGGGTTAGTGGGTGAGTTTCGGGTTG